>JACNJI010000319.1 GCA_014382645.1 Verrucomicrobiota bacterium
AAGAATTAACAACATAGACACTTAAAGATGGCTATAAGGAAACAAAAAAAAAAGCAGTGAAACCAACAGACCGACAAACCCAAAAGGAAATTAATAGAGAATATGGAGTGGGAATTTCGCTTCCGGAGCAAGGTTATGCTGTCTACCTTTGCCGCCGTCTGTTTTGGTATGCTTTTGGCTGCAGTAAGTTTCGTGACTGTCGATGTTTCGGCGACTCGCGCCCTCATTCGCGAAAATCTCAACGCCCAAGCCGAAAGTATGGCTCATAACCTAGGCACGGCGTTGCAATTTAATGATAGGCAAGCCGTGTATGAGGATCTGAACAGACTTGGCGACCAAACGAACATTATTCACGCCGCGGTTTACATGACTCATTCAGCATCAGGATCGGAGACCATTGAGCAAGAGTTCTTCGTCGGGTATCACCGTGAAAAGGAAGGAAGTCCCTTCCCTAAGATCAACAAGACAACAGCGGATTTCTGGGGCGATAAATCGACTTGGGTCATTCGCCCAATTTCGCAAAACGACATTGAAATCGGGGCCATTTTTTTGGAACGAACTTTATCCGACGTGGATAATCGCTTCAAACGATATGCGGTCATGGCTTTCGGAGTAGCGGGGGTTGGGGTTATTGTAACTATGATCGGTGCTCTTTGGTTTCAGAGTTCCCTCACTCGACCCATCTTGGAATTGTCGTCCACGGCCAATGCGATCGCAGCGAACAAAGACTTTTCCGTACGAGCCCGAAAGTTTTCAGAGGACGAACTCGGCGACCTTACGGACGTCTTCAACGATATGCTGTCGACCGTCGATGAGGCGGACCGCATCTTAAAAGAGTCGAACGAAGAAATGGAACAGCGCGTAGAAAGACGAACGGGACAATTGACTCAGGCGAATCAAAGCCTTGTAGAGGAGGCGAAAGAACGTGTACGAGCCGAAGAGAAGTTACTGAACGCCAATCGTCGACTCAACGTTCAGGAAAAGCTTGCCGCGGTCGGACAAGTTTCCGCTAACATGGCGCACGAACTGCGCAACCCGCTCAGCGCCATTCGCCAATCAGTCTACTTCCTTGGTAGAGTTTCCGAAAATTACTTCAAGCGAGGAAAGTTTCCAAAAGAGGAAAAAATTCGCGAGCATCTTGATTTGATTGAAAGTGAGTTGGCCCATTCGGACGATGTGATTGACGGGTTGTTGGGAATGAGCAGAGGGAAGAAGCTGAATATCGTCAGTTTCGATTTGGTCGCTCTCGTAAAAGAGGTGGCGGAGTATTGTCGCCTAAACGAAAACATCTCCTTTGCTCCCGATTTCGCCGAATCTCCATTCTTCGTTTTCGCCGACCCCGCACTATTTAGACAAGTGTTCATCAACCTTTACACCAATGCCGAACAAGCCATGCCGGATGGCGGGACGATTACGGTTGCGGGCACACATTCCTCTGAGGGCGAAACGGTTATCTTGGTAAGCGATACAGGATGCGGTGTAGACGAAGCCGACCGAACAAAGGTTTTTGATGTCCTCCATACCACAAAAGCCGGCGGTGCGGGTCTCGGGTTAAGTTTATGTAGAGATATCTTGCAGAGGCATGATGGAACGATTTCAATTATAAACGATTATAAAAAACACTCTTGCCTTGGCCACAACTGGAAGAAAAATAAAGGGGCAAATATTGTAATTACACTCCCAAACAAAATTCATGACGGCAAAAAAACCAACTAACGGGACAAAATCTAATAACGAAATAGACGCGTATGAACAAGAGGTCTCCATCCTAATCGTGGATGACCACCCCGCCATGCGATCAACGATGTACGATATACTTGAGGATGAAGGTTTATCCCCAATGGTAGCCGCTAATGGTAAAGAAGCCATTCGCCTATGCATGGAGAATGAGTTCGACTTCGTCTTGATGGATGTACAGATGCCCGATATCACAGGAGTGGAAGCCTTTCGCAGAATCAAGAAGGAGACACAAGCTAGACTTCAGGATTCCTTTCCCATTCCCTATTCCAAACAGCCGACGGCATCTGCTAAAACTCCTCGTTTTATTTTCATGAGCGCTTATTCCGTATCGGAGTTAAAGGAGGAGTGCTACCGACTGGGGGCCATAGCCTTCCTGCAAAAGCCTTTGGATATGGATGAGGTGATTCACTTGATCCATGATCGGAATAACCCTTCCGTCCTTCTTTTCATGAAAGATAAAAAGGCCCGGGATGCTTCGGCAAAAGCACTTCGATCGTCCGAGTTTCGTGTAATTACTGTAGAAAGTTTGGACCAAGTGCTCATTAACGCCCGTCAAATCAGCCACCGCTTCATTGTCATTGAAAGTGGAATTGTCGAGATGGATGAAGATGCGATAAAGACGATGCTTAGTCAGGTGAGTCCCTTCTCCCAATTGGTGGAGACGGATTCCAATGAGAAACCTACCGTTCTTCTTGAAGAACTTTCTCGCTTGAGAGCGAGCCCCGTACGTCGAGAAACAGCAACAAGCGGTTGGTAATCCGTTGGCCTGAATTTCGCGGTCTGCCTTTTCGAATCGGCTATAGTTTCTTGATCCAGAAATCCCTAAAGCAGACGGGGTTCCAAAAGTCACTGTTACTCATTTGGAGTCCGCAAGACAAGCCTGTGCGATTGGCCTTGGTTGGTGGTCTTGAAGACTCCGTGACGATTGCAGATATATAATGTGTTTTCATCTCCCGCATCTGGCAACAGGCATGAGATCCCTGCATTCAATGCGAGCGTAACTTTGTCACTATCCATTTTCGATTTGTCAGAAAGTGTGGACCAGCTACGGCTTCGCTCCTTGGTGAAGTGGACCGGACTTTGCTCATTACCCGAGAACGGTGCGGCACAGGTAAACTTGCTCCATTTGTCAAACGGCCGAGCACCGATGGCTGTAAACAACCTGTCGTTAGACGTCCCCACCTTACGCTTGGCATACAACGCGCAGTGGCTCCAAGTGTAATAAACACCTCGGGTGGTGGCAAAATTCACGAAATTTCTCTCCGTATCAAAAACCATGTTTGTGATTCCGAAATTCTCCAACTCACAGACTTTCGAACCTTTGACCGTTGTTATATCGGCGGGAATGGCCACCCAATAAATCCGTCCAGGTCCTTCGATGTTGGTGACCGGCTTTCCTAAGCCCAGAGTTTTAAACTCACTGTCGGCAAAGGTCCCTACGACTACGATCGGTGAGTTGGTGCGTTTCTCCGGTTGTGGACTAAATGCCATGCTCGTGATCCGCTCCCCGGTCAAGCCGGCACTGGTCCATGTTTCGCCGCCATCCCGGCTGATGAACAGACCTTTGGTTTCTCCACCAGCCACAACAAGAGTGGGGTCTTGGGGGCAGAACATAATAACCTCACCAAAAATGGAAGTAGGACCACGGCCGTCAAAGTCGATCTCGCGGGTCACCAGCTTCCATGATTTACCGCCATCCTTACTTCGCCATAACCCACTCTTCAGCTTGCCGTTGACGACGCTGCCACCAGCACGGAGAACGATGGAACTATTCTCGGGGTGCACTGCCACAGATCGGACGGCCAGGGCATCAGGAGTGGTCAGTCCCCGGTTCACTGCGGTCCAGCTCTCTCCCTGGTCTTTGGATTTGAGCAGTCCCTTGCCTATGCTTCTGGCATAAAGAACCTCAGGATTCTTCTGTGCCTGCACCAATGCGATGACGCGATTATTTAGACTAAGGTCCTCTTTTCTGGGTTTCTCCCTTACCTCTTGAGGCGCACTGCTTTCCAGATTGACATGATCGACGGTGCCCTGAAACAGGCTCCGGCTCTTGTTCGGTCCCGAACGGAAACAAACACCCGCATAAACTTCTTTCGAGGAATGGCTGGAAAAACGTTCATCGACCAGCTTCCATGTTTTCCCGTCTGCTGACGTGAACGACTGATATCGCCGTCCACATCTAACAAGCCTCAGCCAGCGGTGAGCTCCATTGAATGTCGCGATACTCATGTTGCTTCCGGCTAAATCCGGAAAATCCTTCGCGCCTCTCATCTTTCCTTCGGCGGTCAGAAAAAGGCTGATTTCAGAATTGTAAGGCCCCGCATCCGTGATGAGCACTTTAGGGTTCTCGTGCTTACGCAGAATCGATAGTCCCAACCAGTTCGAGGGCCACAGGCCATTCTCTTCCGAGGTCAGAGGCACATCCGCAATCCGCCCCGTAAGCGTAAAGTCTCCTGCTACAGTCTGATGTACAAAACCAAAACCTTCTCCTACGAAGGATACGCTGTCAGCGTCACTTCGAACAGCCAGAGGAAAACCTCCCTTCAACATACTAGTAAACTGCCACGGTGCGATCGTTTGATTCTTGGCTTCAAGCACCAACTCGTTGGCGGAGTCGATCGATTGCCCATCACCAAACCAGAGACGCGCCCAGACCTGATTCCTGCCCTCGGGCAGCAAGATGTTAATATTAACCTTACCCTGGTCATTGATATCATCAGCAAATTTGGTCGTCAGTAGCACCCTTCCGGCAAAGAGCTGCAACTTCTGGATCGATTGCTTGCGGCGCTCGACAACCACTTGAATTTTCGCCATGTTATCCTTCAGCACCCCGGCGGAAACGGCTCCCTTCACCACCAGGGTGGCGGAGGGAACATCAGCAGTTTGATCGCACATGAAGTCATCCAGCATCAGCTTGCGAAGCTCGAAGTCGGGCCCCTCCCAACTGATAGAGATTTTGGCGGTCGTCGATTGTCTGCTGTTTCCGTTATCGGCCCCTTTGAAATACTTCAGTTCAAAAGCACGCAGGCCTTTGCGTAATGAAAGCGAGTAGAGTCTTTGGGATGTACTGTGAATTCCATCGTTTTCCGCAATCAGCTTGCCATCGACATGGAGGCGACTGCCGTCACTGGTCCCTGATGAAATCACATACAGACCATCTGCGGGAACACGAAGGTAGCCCTTATAGCTGATCGCATAACCCGCGCGACGATCCTCTCTCACGGTGTCGTCGAGGTCCTTGACATAACCTTGCTTGACTGGCTTTAGGGTCGAAAAGTCGGGTAGTTTTTTCCACTTACCACCTTTCCGTTCGGCGGGCTCTTCGTAATAAACATAGCGGAGTCCCGCCTTAGTCTTGGTCGCACTGGAGGCAGAGACTGCAATCGTGGTGCTCTGGACAGGGATGACCACTGCGATCCGCCGGTCGAAAATGTCCGTCACCGTCAGTCTCACCGACTTCGCTGGAAACTTTGTGTCAAGACGCTTGTTGATGATGTGTGGAGCGGCATCCTCCCAGGTGGCAAGCGCTTGACCCTTTGCCTCGCTATCCGCAAAGGCCTCGAGCTTGTAGCCGAGTTGCGGTGACGCGCTCCGCGGGATTTGCCACTTCACGCTCACCTGATTGCCCCACGCATGAGCCTCCGCCTGGGCGACCGCGGGTGTGTCCAGTGCCGGGGTGATCGATTTCTTGGTACGGAAAAAGGTCGCTTCTTTCTTCGCCCCACCATCGGGGCCCGAACGGTCGAATCGGACAACGGTATCGTTCTCGATCAGTTTGAATTTCCTCTCGTCATTCGAACTGAGAGGCGAGTCGTGCCACTCACCGTTGAGGCGACAGTAGCCGAGTCGGCGCTCGAAGGCGCGAGGGGTGGACTCCGGTGCCAATGCTTCCACAAAACCACTGTTCGCCGCAAATCCTGTGACCGCCTTCGGGATCCGCAACACACTGTGCGTATACCATTTGTTCTGCTCAACATCTTTGACCCACCAGCCAACATTCGTTTTTCCATCGGCTTCACGGGTGGGCGGAAAGGTCCGCATCACCATGCGATACCACGAATTCGGACGCTGGAACGAGGGCGACCCGTTCGCCCCGCCCTTGCTGCCTTCGGCGCCGAAGCCCTTGCCATAGAACTCCGGCCCCTCATAAACGGCTTCTGTCACACACCAGTATGAGGTGAACATCCCCGGCGTCTTGTCGGGGCCATGGACCGCCACCCCGCCATACAGCGCAGAGTAGTTGGGGTAAAAGCTCATGTACCAGAAACAGT
>JACNJI010000400.1 GCA_014382645.1 Verrucomicrobiota bacterium
CAGCCTGCGACGCAACCGCCATGGGACTAGTCTCCCCTTCCCTCGCGTATGGCTGCCTTGCTTGCATACCCATTGCCTTTTTAATGCAAAAGAAGTTTGCAGCGACCTGAGACTGCTGCCTAAATGGCAAACTTCTCCCCGATGGAAAATACTCACACTATGATTCGCCGCAACGTGCGGCTCGACCTTCAGCATTCCGTTTACTTCACGCGGGAAGCGTTCTCGACTGGCAACGAAACGCTGGCAAAGATCCTTCGACCGAATCGAGAGGGACGTCGTTCGAAGGTCATCCTGTACGTCGATGAAGGCCTTCTCGACGGTAACCCGAATCTCCCCAAACGGATCAACCAGTATTTTCGTGCGCACGAAGAAGAAATTAACCTCGTGCACGAGCCTCTGTTCATTAAAGGTGGCGAAGCAGCCAAGAACGACTGGAGCCTCGTAGAAAAGGTCTGGAGCGACATTAACGAACATAGCATTTGCCGGCACTCTTTCGTGGTGATCGTTGGCGGGGGCGCTGCTCTTGACCTCGTGGGATTTGCAGCAAGCACTGCTCACCGAGGCATTCGTCTCGTTCGTCTCCCCACCACCACGCTCAGTCAGGGCGATGGCGGCATCGGCGTAAAGAACGGCGTAAATTTCTTCGGCAAAAAGAACTGGGTTGGTGCCTTTGCCGTCCCCGACGCCATCGTCAATGATGCCTCTTTCCTCCGAAGTCTTCCCGAAAATCAGAAACGGGCAGGCTACGTCGAGGCAGTCAAGGTGGCTTTGATTAGAGATCGTTCCTTCTTCGAATTCATCGAGGAGCGAGTCGATGCACTAAGCAAATTTGAGGAAATAGCGATGGAGCAAGTCGTTCGCAAAAGTGCAGCCCATCACCTCGACCACATTGCCGGCTCAGGAGATCCTTTTGAAAAAGGGTCCGCCAGGCCACTCGATTTCGGTCACTGGGTAGCCCACAAGCTGGAACAAATCTCGGACTTTCGAATCGGACACGGTGAAGCGGTTGCAATCGGACTCGCGGTAGATCTCGTTTACTCGGCTCGCGTAGGCCTCGTTAAACCTGAAACCACCGAACGAGTACTTCGTCTATTGGAAAGATTGGGCTTCGACCTCTACGATAAATTGCTACTGGACGAAAGCAAAGATGGGGAGCGAATCATTCTGGAAGGTCTTGAAGAATTCCGCGAGCACTTGGGTGGACAACTCACCATTACCCTCATCCAAGGAATCGGTGAGGGCATCGAGGTCAACGCCATGGATCGCGAAGAAATCCTCGCATCGGTGGAAGACCTGCACAAACGCCACCTCGCTACACCCGTCAAATAGTCTATGACGACGTCCGGGCAGGACGGCATGGGCCGGGCGGTCATCATTAACGTGGTAGGGTTGACACCCCGCCATCTGGGTGAACATACGCCCGCACTAAGTGCATTCGCCACGAGGTCCGGGCATTCACAAACATCGATTAAACCAGTTCTGCCCGCAGTCACTTGTACGGCTCAAGCGACTTACCTTACTGGCAAGACCCCCGCCGAACACGGGATCGTGGCGAACGGCTGGTACGATCGCTCACTCAGCGAGCACCATTTCTGGAAACAGTCGAATCATCTAGTTGAAGGAGAAAAGCTTTGGGAAACGCTCAGGCACGACAAAAAGGAACTAACCTGCGCAAAGCTCTTTTGGTGGTTCAACATGTATTCCTCCGCCGACTTTTCCATTACTCCCAGACCTCTTTACAGGTCCGACGGACTCAAGACCTTCGACGTGCACACCAACCCACTTGCCATGCGCGAGGAAATCAAGGCCGACCTCGGCGACTTTCCGTTTTCGTCCTTCTGGGGGCCAAGGGCGGGCATCGCGTCATCCCAATGGATCGCGGAGTCTGCCAAATGGACAGAGGAAAAGTATTCTCCCGATCTCTCTCTAGTCTATTTACCCCATCTCGATTACGACCTCCAACGCCTAGGTCCAAATCATCCCGACATCCCCAAGGAACTGCGGGCCATCGACGAGGTGGCTGGCAACCTGATCAACTTTCTGGAAAAGAGAGGTGTTCGCGTGGCCATACTTTCCGAATACGGAATCACCGAAGCCAATAAAGTCGTCTACCCTAACCGAGCCTTTCGGACAAAAGGTTGGATAAGCATTAAGGACGAACTGGGCCTGGAATATTTGGACTGCGGAGGCTCTCGGGCCTTTGCGATTACCGATCACCAGATCGCCCATGTCTACCTCAGAGACGACTCGCCCTCCTTTGCCGCAGAGGTGCGGTCTTCACTAGAAAGCTTAGATGGGGTGGCAAAGGTATTCGATAAGGATTCCAGAAAAGAAGCGGGACTTGACCACGAAAGAGCAGGCGACCTCATTGCCATCGCCGAGGAAGACGCATGGTTCGCTTATTACCATTGGGAAGAGGACGCCAAGGCGCCCGACTTCGCTCGCTGCGTAGACGTCCACCGAAAATATGGTTACGACCCTGCCGAATTGTTCGTCGATCCCGCAATTCCCTTTCCCACGGCAAAAGCAGCCCTACGTTTGTTCCAAAAGAAAATGGGATTTCGCATGTCCATGGACTTAATACCTCTGGACGCCTCCCTCGTCAAAGGAACGCACGGCGCCATTCCCAAAGACAAGTCCGATTGGCCGGTGCTCTTAGGCTCCATCCCCGAACCTCAAGGAGAATGGATCTCTTCAACGGAAGTAAGAGACATCCTCCTTCGGTTTTGCACTCATTAAACAAAAAATCTTGGAAAAAAATCTACTTTAACCTTGCGCGTCTAAGAATTAAGATAATGGAATGGTGAGAGCGTAAAAGAAAAAATTCAGCTCTTTACTGCTAATCCTCTCCACCAAACATCAGAAACCCAAATCATCGAACCAATCGTGAGTGCAGCCACCAAAAAAAAGACCACTACTACCAAAGCTTCTGCTGACGACGAAAAAATGGCGAAGGCCCTCGTCGACGCTTATGACAAACTGAAAGCTCAAGTACACAAAGTGATCGTCGGGCAAGACGATGTCTTGGAGCAATTGCTCATCGCCATGCTAGCTCGTGGTCACTGTTTGCTTGAAGGTGTACCGGGCTTGGCCAAGACGCTCATGGTGCGTTCACTGTCACAAGCCATCAACTTAAGTTTCCGACGTATTCAGTTTACCCCCGACCTGATGCCTGCCGATATTACGGGCACTGACATCATCCAAGAAGACAAGACAACCGGACACCGCGTACTAGTATTTGAGAAAGGTCCGATTTTCAGCCAAATCGTACTGGCTGATGAAATCAATCGTACTCCTCCAAAGACACAGGCCGCCTTGCTCGAGGCCATGCAGGAACACGACGTGACCGTTGGCGGGAAGACCTATCACCTTGAGGAACCCTTCTTCGTTTTGGCCACCCAAAACCCGATCGAGCAGGAAGGCACCTATCATCTTCCCGAAGCCCAACGAGACCGTTTCCTTTTTCAAGTGATCGTCGATTACCCTTCGCGCGATGAGGAACGGCAAATTGTCGAGCAAACCACCTCGACCTTCGAGTCGGAACTGGAACCCGTAATCGACGGCAAGACCATCATAGAATGCCAAGAGACGGTAAGACGGGTACCGGTACCCGAACATGTCTACGACTTTATTCTCGATCTCGTGCGCATGGCTCGACCGAAGGAAGAATCGGCTCCGAAGTGGGTTAAGGATCTCATTGAATGGGGACCCGGACCACGGGCTTGCCAGCAACTAGTGCTCGGGTCCAAGGTGCGGGCTTTGCTGCGTGGTCGCTATCACGTAACCGTGGACGACGTAGAGGCTCTTGCCCACCCGGTTTTGCGTCACCGCATCGTCCCGACCTTCAACGCAGAAGCCGAAGGCATCTCCGTAGAATCCCTCATCGATCGTCTGCTCAAGGACGCACCGAAGAAGCAGGAAGCCGTGATGTAAGGGTTGAACCGACCTTTAACATATACGAATCGCGCGCCAAGTGGCCACGGTAACTGACTATCTAGATCCGAAGGACCTCTCTCGCCTCGCCAACCATCAGGTTTTGGCGAAGAGAGTGGTAGAAGGATTCTGCTCGGGGCTTCATCGTTCACCCCACAAGGGTTTCAGCGTCGAGTTCAAGCAGCACCGCCAATATGTACATGGAGACGAAATTCGTCACCTCGACTGGAAGGTATACGGAAAAACCGATCGTTTTTTCATACGCGAATACGAAGAAGAGACCAACCTGCGATGCAACATCCTCCTCGATGCCAGCGGATCCATGGCCTACGAGGGAACACGAACGGAAGGCCGATCCAAACTTCATTATGCCTCTCGCCTAGCGGCTTGCCTGTCATACATGATGCTCAAGCAGACTGATAGCGTTGGGCTCATCACCTTTGACACAAAAGCCCGCAAGATTCTCCCACCTCGCGGACAGCCCGCTCACGTCCGCAACATCGTCGACGTACTCGAAGAAACCTCCCCCGGAGGAGAAACCGACCTCGGCGCCGTGTTCCACGAATTGGTTCCAAAGCTTAAACGCCGCGGCCTCGTAATAATAATTTCAGACTGTTTCGGTGACCTTGATTCGGTGATGAACGGCTTGGCGCACTTTCGCCACGCCAAGCACGACGTCGTAATATTTCAGATCTGGGACCCCGACGAACTGGACTTCCCCTTCAAGCAGTGGACGCGTTTCGACTGCTTGGAAGTGGCCGACAAGAAGCACACGGTGGACCCGACTCACTTGCGCCAAGCTTACTTGGAGAACTTGGAAAACTATCGAGAAAACTTCACTCAAGGTTGCCACCGCAATCGCATCGACCTTGTGCCGATGACCACCGACCAACCTTATGCGGAAGCCCTTTCATACTATCTCGCCTTGCGCAAGCGCGGTGGAAGACCTTCGAGAAAATGAATTTCCTCAACGTCGGCTTGGCATTCGGAGCTGCAGCAGTGGTCATTCCGCTACTCATTCACATTTTTAACCGCAGCCGATTCAAAGTGGTGACTTGGGGAGCCATGCACTTGCTTGAATCGGTGTTGCGCGTGAACCGCAGACAAGTACAGCTCGAGCAAATCATCCTGCTTATCATTCGCTGCGCCATTCCAATTCTGCTGGCGCTTTGCTTGGCCCGCATGGTGGTCACGGATTGGGGGCCATTCCTGCACCGAATCATTTTGCCCTTGGCGGCGTTGGCTTTCCTTATCCTCGTGGCACTCGTGCCGAGCCTTAAGAAACTCTTCGGCATTCTTTGCGCCGCTTGCATCATTTACGCCATCGCTGCGGAGGCTGGGATTTTTGGAGGAGGATATGAAAAGAAAAACGTGAGCTCGGATTCCACGGATATCGCGGCCTCAACGGTTATCTTGCTTGACGATAGCTTTTCCATGAATGCGGATGGCGGTTTTGCCAAAGCCGGCGCGTTCACCGAAGGCTTCTTGAAAAAGCTTAAGAAAGGATCAGACGCTTCCGTCGTGCGGATGGGGGGAAGCGCCTCACCCATCTTCGCCAAACCCACCTCCGAAACAGAAGCCCTCGGTGAACGATCGGGTCAACTCAAGGCGTCCTACGACAAGGTCGATCTTATAGGATCGCTCGACGCGGGAATCGCCACCATCCACGAAGGACGAAACGCCAAACGCGAAATCATTCTTGTCTCCGATTTCCGCAAGGCCGATTGGGAAAAGACGGGAGGGGCGCTTGCGACCTTGAAGGAAAGACTGGACAATGAGCCCCTCAAGCCCGCCATCACCCTCATCGACGTCGGCGGCCCGGCTCGAGAAAACGTTTCGGTTGATTCCATCGAACTTTCGGCCACTTCCGTAGGAGTGGGACA
The DNA here is from genome assembly GCA_014382645.1 of Verrucomicrobiota bacterium. Lineage (GTDB taxonomy): Bacteria > Verrucomicrobiota > Verrucomicrobiia > Opitutales > Seribacteraceae. The sequence continues at coordinate 5,817 of JACNJI010000400.1, forward strand.
GAAAGTCCTCGTGCGAGCGGAGCTACGCAACCACGGCAGCTCGTCCTACGAAGGCGACCTTCAAGTTCGTCTTCTTGTGAACGAAGAGTTAGATCCGGTTGACGAAACGGTAGTCTCCCTCAATCCGGGTGAAACGGGCCAAGTTCTTTTCACTCACAAGTTCACGGAAGCCGGTTCG
>JACNJI010000403.1 GCA_014382645.1 Verrucomicrobiota bacterium
GGCCTCTTTCCTTTCGGCTGGATCGGGTTGGCGCAAGTGCCCGTCGTAAGCATGTAAACCCGCGAACTCCAAGTTTTCTGCGGAAGCTATCCGCCGACACAAGGCCAAAGCTGCATCGCCCGGCTCGATCCCAGTGCGGTGCATCCCGCAATCGACGTCCACGAACAAGCTTGCCGACTGGCCCGTTCGCTCGAAGGCATCCACCACCTCCGATGAATCGACAGTGGCGGAGAAAGCAACTTCCGGGAAAAGCTCCTGCAACTGCAGGAACCGGGAAAGGTTTGGGCCAACGGGCTGGTGGGCCAGCAATACGTCGCATCCGCCCGACATCGCCGTCATCTCGGCCTCGGCAATGGTGGCGCACTTGAATTGAGTGACCCCCTTGGCAACCTGCAACCGGACCACCTCCGCCATCTTGTGCGTCTTGACGTGCGGGCGCAGACGCAAAACATCCCCGCCCACCATGTCCAGCATTCGATCAACGTTTGCCTCTACTCGTTCCGGAAAAACCAACAACGCAGGCGACGGGATCGCCTCCAAATTACTGATTTCCGCAGTCTTTACCGGATTCATGAAGAGAGTGATAAGTTTCAGTTTCAAGCAAGCTCTATGCTTGTGTCAAACTAGGGAACACTCTCTCCACTTCATAGCCCGAGTCAACCGTTTCAAGCAGATCCGAAAGCACATGGCGGTAGTCCTTTCCGACTGGCACGTCACCCGGGCCGAGCAGGTTGTCGGAAGACAGACCTTCGAAGTGCTTGAATATGCCTGCGCCACCGGGCAGCTCTTTCCCCACAGTCAACATGAGTGAGCCGCTGCCGTGATCCGTGCCGAAGCTCGAGTTCTCGGACACGCGGCGGCCGAACTCGGTCATGACGACAATCCTCGTGCGGTCGGCATGCGCCCCGAGATCGGCGACAAATGAACGGATGCTGCCTGCGAGATCCTCCATCAGGTCCCCGATCGTCTGAGACTGGATGAAATGGGTATCCCAACCAAGTCCACTTCCCACCGCGTCAATCGTCGAGGCAACCAAACCAACCTCCGCATGGATCAGCCTAGAGATCTCTCGCATGCCACGGCCGAGTTGGCTATCGGGATACGGTTCGGGCGCGGCAGGGCCAGGTTCCGAACGTAAACGGCGCAACCGACTGATCGCATCCAGCGTGCTTCGACCCGCCTCGCCCAGCGGTCCTTCAGCCACCTCATAGAGCTTCCTGAGTCGACCAATCGATTGTACTTCGTCCGAACCGACTGTAAATTCCTGGACCGACTGAACAACAACACCTCCGGGAGCTCCCCTCAGTGATTCCGGCATCGTGGTTCCAATCGCCACCGAAGACAGTGGCCCGATCTGCCGGGAACCGGAACGAAGGAAACGGGCAAGCCAACCACCGGCGATCCGGCCGCCATGTTCCATTAGATCCTGAGCCGCGAAATGGGAACGTGTCTCGTCCGCGGAACCTACGCCATGATGAAGCGCAAGATGTCCATTCTCCCACAACGGCATCAATCCGGCCATCGACTTGTTCAGCCCGATATAGCCGTCCAAGTCGTGCAAATCGGCCCGTGATACAGCCAGAGTCGGTCGCGCCCGGTGATAGGCGTCATCGCCATGGGGTGGAGCAAGGGTCAGGCCATCGGCGCCGCCGCGAAGGAACACAACGACAAGCACAGGCTGGTGTTGCTCCTGAACGGAGAGGAAGTCGCGGCGCTGCGCTGCCACGGATTTTCCGTGTTTCAATGCCATTGAAATTCCGGTGATGCGAGGGCTATCGAAATGCCGTCTTCGCCGTTCATCTGTTCAAGTTCAAAACTCGTCGGGCGTCGACCGAGCAAGTGAGCCAGCAACCGGTCGCTCGACCCGAAGCGTCGCACGAGCTCCTTCCCTTGGACGGTCGCTCCGGGAATCCGACCGGCCAAGAGATCGAGCGAGAAGTTCCACCTCCACAAGAGCGAACCGAACCACGGTTCAGCCTCCAGGGGATAGCCGTCTGGCGTCGGGTACTCGAAAGGTGGTTGCCCCATCCTGCGAAGACGTTTCTGGATGGTCGCTCCGCCGTTGGTATCGGCATCCGTAGCCCGCAGAACGGAGACCAGATACCGGAACGGTCGCTTGAAAAGTGTCCCTGCATTTTCCCTGAACGCTGGAAGACCGAAGACGGTTTCAAGCATTTCGGGTATGTCTCCGCCAGAGGACCGGTAGGAGGCGGCGATCGCTTCGACGACCTCGTCCGGTGGAGAGTCGGCGATGAAAACACGAGCCAAGCGGCGGGCCACGTATCGCGAAGTGGACCGGTGTTCGCAAACAATGTCGATCAATTGCTCCAGATCGTTCTTCCCCCCGCCGGCGGGTATCGTGACGCCGAGCACCTCCTTGGCTCCGTCGTCATGCCGGCCGGAATCAAACCCGACGCGTGAAACCCCCGCACACATAAAGCTGTGCCCATAAGTCCAGCCGCTCATACACCTAGCGGCCTCGAGGACATCCCGTTGGGTGTAGCCACCATCGACACCGAGGGTGTGTAGTTCAAGCAATTCCCGGGCATGATTTTCGTTCGGCTTATCTTCCGGATGGACGACCTTGTTGTCGTGACCATCGAGGTAGATGAGCATCGCCGGACTGGTCGCCGTAGCACGGACGAGATCCCGAAATCGACCAAGAGCATGCGGTCGAATCACCTCGAGATCATCGCTGATCTTCAGCCACCGGCAATTGCCCTTGCTCCATGCGACGTTAAAGTGGTCGGTCCAAAGATCGACCATCACTTCCAGGAGCTGTCGACGGCTGTAAACGGCCCGAATTATCCTCGCCCGGACGAGATCGTGAAGGAGAATGCGTGGATCCTCGCTGTAGAGTTCGCCTCGGTGTTGATGAATCCGCTCGATCGAGGCAATCGTCCGATCGCAGAGTGGATCGACTATGTCTTTGGGATGAAGTTGTTGATCGAGCCAGCTATCGAACCCCGGCTTCAGGAGAGCCCGATCTTCGGGACGAGGCCCAAAAGTGCACCGGTTTAAGACATGGTGGGTGAAGTCGATTTCATCCGCGGTAGGCGCCGTTCCCGGGGGACGGTCTCGATCGGAGACGCCGGCGGGCAAAAAAGAGGAGAGTTGCTCGCAACCAGTGGTCGCTGCAAGCGAAAGCAGTCCGAGACTTGAACAGAACTCGCGCCGATCGTGGCTCATTCCGCAACGGCTTCGAGCTTCGGCTTTCTCGAGCGGGAAAGGACCAGACTCCCCAAGCCTAGGATGAGCGTCAGTGGCAGGGCCAAGAACCAACCAATCAGAGGAAGCAGCCAAGTAAGCGCGACAAGTAGCGAAATCCCGTACAGCGAGCGAACCGTGGGGGATCCCTGTCCGGAAGTGGCTCGCGAGGCGAGGCATCGAACGAACCCGCCCGCCCCGAACAAACCGAAAAGGATGACGGTGAGGCCGATGACCACAGCGATGAACTTTGCCCCTGCGAAGGGTATCGCGTTCATGGCAGCAAACAAGATGACCCCAAGAAAGAAAAGACTGAAGCCGAGAAAAAAGGACCGCCAAGGTTTCCCTCCTATGACTTCGGCGCACCGACGGGTGATATTCGGGGACATTAGCGCCGCAACCGTCATCCAGGCCGCGGCAACGAGCAACACCCCCAAGTGAACGAAAAACCATGCGTAAACCTCTGCACTGGTGATTGGAATCATAATTTTCTCCAAGTTGCGGGACCCATGTCCCTTGATGCTGGTGATTGGACTCGATCGCTCAACGACTCGACGACCGGACCGGCACGAGCCCGATCATCAGGTGAGCAACGGATAAAAACTTCCTCAAACATGTTCCTTGAGACGCGATAATAGTTTTGGCGACCTAATCATTGCAATGGGATTCCAACGTGCCGACTTGGACTTACCGGTAGAAACGTCGCCGGAGAAGAGGTTAACACAAAGATAGTGGCCACCCTTCTTCTTGAAATCCAGCTCGAGCACGGAGGACGTCCGGTTATTGTCGCAAACCGAAATCTGCGTCAGGCAGGACTCCCATACCGGGGCATCCCGTTGGGCGAAAGAGAACAAGGGGAGGGTAAAGATCAAAACCAAGAGTGGGTGTTTCATTGTCGTTTGAATAGAAGTCGAAAGGAATGTTTCAAGGCTCTCTCTAGCCACTACAACTATTGAATAGGGTCACACGACCTCCCAACGGCACAGTAGCCGTCAAGTTTCCCAATCCTTCGATATCCACCCCAAAGGCAGCCTTGATTCCTGCTAGCTGCCGTTGGGCGTTTGGCTGTTTTTTGATTTCGGCAAGAACGAACTGCCCAACGTCAGTTTTCAGCAGACCTTCAAAGTCGATGTGAATCATCCAGTTGGCTTGAGCGGAAACATTATCGAGGTCTAGTGGAGCAGCGTTCAAATGCCCTCCCGTAAAACTGATGAGCGATAGAATGGAAAAGATGCGAATTTTCATTACTTTAAGGCCTTTAGTTTGAGTTTTGCAGAAAACGATACGGACAATCTAGAAAACGTCCTTTGCCCTGAATACCCCCGAGAATGCCCAAAGGTTACATTATTGCCGCTTTTTTTTCAACAAAGCGTGATTTCTCAAAATCTTTTTGGTGGACTCAAATTAGATTTCTTGCGGGTTTGCTCCCAAAAAGAAGGCTCCCCGGTAGAGGAGCCTTCGAAAAAGAAAAAAGTTTAGGACGCGGATCTTTTATGCCGCAAAACGATCGTCGGAAATGGAGTGCTGCTTTCGCTTCACCTTCTTCAGCCGAGAGCGGCGACGTAAGCCTCTGTCCAGCTTGTTGACCAGATCGTCGATCGATTTGTATAGATCATCACTGGCTGAGGAAATGGTAATGGTAGTTCCCTTGAGTTCTAGGTGTCCCTTAGCCACGTATTCGTTGCTTCTCGTGGACGAACAAGAAGCGTGCTCGAGTTCAACTCGGACACGTATGATAGCGTCCTCATGCTTGAAAAGCCTTTCGGTCTTTTCGTGAACAATGCTTTTCAAGGCATCGGTGAGTTCGAGGTGTAGTCCGGAGATGATGACGTTTTGATTCATAAGCAATCTAGTATTCTTTCGGATTTATGGTTAATCGAGCCCGGCATGAAGACATGCGAGAAACTCGAAGTAAAGTCGCCATGAGGAGGGTGACTCCTGGCAAGGGATATTTGATCTCTGTGAAGATCTTGAATTGGAAAGCATAAACCGTGTATCGATATTCCTTAATAAAGCACGGTTTTGTAAAAGTTTCCAATTTTTGTAAAAAAATCTTATTAGATTGGGTGTTTTATAGTCTAAGGATTTGTTGCTAGGAAAGAAAAAAAGGGATTTATCTAAAATATTTGAAATCGACAGGGTGGAAATTTGCTTAATTGAGTTATGGAGGAAAATTCTCGAATTGAAGAACGGTCACCGCTTGTATCACCAGAGGAATTTCCTGAGTGGATTCTATTCGAAGATCAAGATTTACTTGTCGTGAACAAACCGGGTTGGCTAGTTTGCCATCCTTCGAAAAATGGTCCTTGGTCAAGCTTGGTTGGCGCGGGGAGGGAATACACGGGAGCAGACCGACTGCATTTAGCGGGAAGGTTGGACAGGGAAACGAGCGGCGTAGTCCTTCTCGGTAAAAATCCCAAGGCGGGAAAAACTTGGCAAAGGGCAGTCGAAAAAAGAGAAGCCAGTCGAAGTTACTTGGCAATATTGACGGGTGAACTAAAAAACCTTCAAGAAGTGGAAACTCATATAGGAAACGACCCCGACAGTCCCGTTTTTGTAAAACAACGCGTGACGCAATCCTCGCGGAAGTCAAAACTCGCCCAAACTTGCTTTCTCCCCCTAATCGCTGGCAAAGGCCATACATTGGCGCGAGTTACGACCCAAACTGGCAGAAAACACCAGATCCGTGTTCACGCTCAACATATCGGTCATCCCCTCGTGGGGGACAAGCTGTACGGCGATGACGAAAACCTATATCTGGAATTCTGCCAAAATGGTTGGACAA
>JACNJI010000226.1 GCA_014382645.1 Verrucomicrobiota bacterium
TCGAATCCGTTCGCATCATCTTCGAAAACACGCTCAAGGAGGTACTCTCCGGCGAAATTTCAACTGAGGCTTTGATCCGTGAAAGAAGACGAAAACTTGAGACGAGAGCACCTTTCTCCCATCAAGACAGACTCGGAGCCAACATTGCCCCGAACGTCGATGTTTATCGCGACGCACTGGTCGATCGAACCATCGTAGAAGTTCGGGCTGCCGACCGACTCGGACTCCTACACCTCATCGCCAAGGCCATCGCCGACTGCGGTCTTAGTATCGCATTCGCTCGCATAGCGACCGAACACGGGGTGGCCAACGACGTATTTCACGTCGAAAGCGCAGACCCCGAAGAAACCTTTTCGCCCTCCCGATACCTCGAACTTCGCGAACGCCTAGGACAAGACCTTTCCGCAGGCAAGTATCACATGGAAGTTTAACTCGACCACCATCCCCAACGAACGAGCGATGGCGAGTACATTTCTCAAGCAATAACTTTTTGCCCGTCGCCTAATCTACCAGGGGCAAGATGAGACGAAAAGTAGTTCCTTGTTCGCTTGATTCCAAGAGTTCAAGATCGCCTTCATGGCTTTTTAGGATACGTTTGGAGATCGCCAAACCCAACCCCGTCCCCTCCTTGCGACCAGTCAAGAAGGATTCGAAAATGCGATCCCGCAACTCCTCGGGTATTCCGCTACCCGAATCCCGCACGCAAATGACAACCCGGCGTCCTTCTCCCTTCTCCACGGCGATGGAAAGCAAACCTCCGTCAGGCATTGCGGCCAAGGCATTCAGAATCAAGTTCAACAAAGCCTGTTGAAGTTGTCCCTTGTCGGCCATGACCACCAGATCCATCGGTGAATCCTCCAAACGCATCTCGACTTTAGCGCGGGCCAACTTCAGGCGGACCAAACGAAGAACGTCTTCCAACAATTCGCTAATCGACAATTCGAGACGAATGGACTCTCGATCCTTGCCAAAGTCCAAGATTCTGCCTGCGATTTGCTCAAGATGATTAAGCTTATCGCGAATAACCTCCAGATCTTTCTCCGTCTCGTCCTCCGACATTGCGCCGGATTTGATCGAATCGAACAACAGCCGCAAAACCATTAGAGGATTACGGATTTCGTGAGCAATTTCCGCCGCAAGCATACCCAAAGTCGTCAAGCGCTCGCTCTTTCGCAAACTCTCCTCCGTATCGAATACACGCCCGTACAACCGAGCATTTTCGATGGCAATGGCTCCGAGGTCAGCTAATGCACGGGCCAGCAATCGTTCATCATCGTTGAATCGATAAGGTTTGTCCACATACAGAGACAACACGCCTATTGCCTCGTTTTCGTAAACCAATGGCGTAGCCAGCATCGAGTGCAATTTCTCCTCCCGAATCAAATGAATGAAGTGGTGTTCCTCTGTGCGAAGCAAGTCTCTGGTCTGAATCTGCCTTAAGCCACGCACGGCCGACCCCAAAGCACTCTCAGCGGGCCTCAAAGTCTCTTCGACATCAAGAACGCCATTCGGTCCACGCAAGGAATGCAGCCGTAACAAATCCTCGTCCGCATGATAAAGAAACAAAGCGGAAAACCGGCACTCCATCAACTCTAGGGCTTCCCTCGTAATGGAACGCAACACCTCCTCCACTTCCCGCTTGTCCGCCATGGCCTGCCCAACACCCACTAAAGACTGCAACTGCCCCGCCTTATGTCGCAACTGCCTGATCAGCCACATATTTTGCAGGACTCGGCTCGCCTCATTGGCAATAAGGGTGAGAAGACGGAGATCATCTCCATCGAAATCATCCTTGCGAAATGAATCCACGTTCAACGCCCCGATCGCGCGCCCTCTCTCTCGGATAGGCGCCGCCATTTCAGACTTCACTCGAGAATCCAGAGAAAAATAACGGGGCTCTTCGTCAACGTTCGGGACAAGCAGGGGCTCGCCATGCAAAGCCACCCACCCCGTAATACCGTGCCCCAAAGGCAATTCGAAACCACGGGCATCTTCCGACAAACCTCGGGCGACCTCGATCAGAAGTTGGTCGGAATCACCATTAATTAATGCAATCGATGCAGACCCCGCGTTGAATGTTCGCACCACCTCATCAATGATTCCTTCCAGCGCAATCTCTGGGTCCTCGGAATTCCCCGCAAGCGAACTGACCCGGTAAAGGGCATCCAACGCCCTTCGGTCCTTTGCTACTGCATTTCCTTCCTCCGAACTCATTTAAAGAGCAACTACACCATACCCCAACGAAGTCACAACCACCAAAACTGACTCTCAAAAGCCAATAGGACAGTCCAATCACCTCTTTAAGAACAGGCTACCCGAAGTAGATCACAAGAGAAAACCGCCTCTCCGGATTGACCCTGTTCAGGCTCAATAAAAACCGCTGCTACTTACTTCGCTTGGATAAAATGGCGCCATGAATCCTCGATCGGACGACCATACAAAATACTCACAAAGGGACGCTGTCTTGGCCGAACGGGTTCACGAAGCAAGTACATGCCGGCCTCCTTTGGATCGCGATTCCCCTTTCGGCTATTGCAACGGATGCAGGAAGTCACGACATTTTCCCAAGACATTTTTCCACCGCGATCTCGGGGCACCACGTGATCCATGTTCAATTCCTTTGCGACAAAAGAATTGCCGCAGTATTGGCAACGATGCCCGTCGCGTTCGAACAGATTCTGACGATTGAACTTCATTTCCCTCAGCAACATCCGATCGTAGTTCCTAAGAAGAATCACGCCAGGCACTCTCACCGCCTGACTCACAGTATGTATCCAGCGGTTACCCTCAGAAGCTGGCGCTTCTTTGGAAAAAGCAAACCACGCGTCGGCATCAAACAGCCGAAAGCTTCCGTCCTCGGCATAGATGACTTGGGCATGCTCAAGCGCAAGTAAACTGAAAGCTCTCTCCACACCGACCACATTAACAGCTTGCCACAATCGATTCAAAACAAGCGTCTGGTAAGCGGTATCCATTAAGGACTTAACAGTAACTTAACAAACCTTAGCCATGTCAAAGGATTTTTCTTCGCTACCACTCAACGCAAAGAGAACAATTGAGTATGCTAAAAATGCTACCACAAGAATCAGTAGCTTCGGCCGTCCTTGTTCTCGTAGTAATTGAGAAATGCCTTGTGGACTACCCGATATCCACCAGGGGTGGGATAGTCTCCAGTAAAATACCAGTCGCCCTTATGGTTGGGAAGCGCCAGATGGAGGCTCTCTATGGTTTGGAAGATAATTTCCACCTCCACTTCCCAAGGTGACGATTCAGGGGTCAAGAGCTCGGCAATCTTGGATGAAATTTCCTCAGCGGTAAAATTCTCGTAGACGCGCTTGACCTGATTGGTTTGTGCGTCCTTTTCATCGGCCAGGGATTTGCGGCAAGCTTCGGCCACTTCGTCGAGCAAGCCGTCGAATCCTCTTTCCTTGACCAGTGCAACGGCAGCCTGAAAGGCGACGAACTGTCCGAGTTCGGACATGTCTATGCCGTAACAATCCGGATAGCGTATCTGGGGTGCGGTGGAGGCCACGACAAGCTTGCGAGGGCATGCTCGGCTCAAGATTTTGAGGATGCTTTGCTTGAGGGTAGTTCCCCTGACGATGGAGTCGTCGATGCACACGAGGGCATCTTCTCCCTGGCGAACCACCCCATAAGTGATGTCGTATATGTGAGAAACCAACTGAGCCCTGCCCGACTCTTGGCTGATGAAGGTGCGGAGTTTGATGTCCTTGTTCGCGATTTTTTCTCCACGCGCCCAATTGTCCATTACCAGATCATCTATCATCTCAGGAGTAATCTCACCGTTCTTTGCGGCAAACCCGAGTTGATTCTTAACCTGCACGCGCCGGATGCGCCGGAGTTCGTCCATCAACCCATAGTAAGCACTCTCAGCCGTATTTGGAACGTAACTAAAAACGCTTTTGGAAAAGTCCATACCGACGGAGTCCAGAACCCGTGTTGCGAGCAAGGCCCCGAGATGTTTGCGCTCGGCATAAATCTCGGGATCATTGCCCCGCGAAAAATAAATTCGCTCGAAGGAGCAACCAACGTGTGTGCCCGGGTCGTCCGCAAAACGCTCTGTCAAGATTTCCCCATTGGCGCGAACAATGACCACCGTTCCCGGCTCAATTTCCTCCACTTCACTCGCATCCTTCTCGAAAACGGTCATGAGCGGAGCTCGTTCCGAGGCGAAAGCGACCACTTCATCGTCACGGACGAAGAAACCTGGACGAATTCCCAACGGGTCTCGCATAACGAAGGAATCGCCATTCCCGGCAATCCCGGCGATCACGTAACCGCCATCCCAATTCCGAGCCGCATCACGAAGGATGGATGAGAAGTCGAGACGTTCCCCGATCCATTTGGAAACCTCGGATCCGGCAATACCTTCGGACTCAGCTTGGGCAGTCAACTTATCGTTGGCCGCATCAAGATAATAACCGGCCTCCTCCAAGATGGCTTGGGTGTCGGTGTCGAAAACCGGGTGCTGGCCACGTTCGACGAGGCTCGAGTTCAACTCGTCTCCGTTGGTAAGGTTGAAGTTGCCGGCAACCATAAGGTTCTTCGCCGGCCAATTGCTTTTGCGAAAGTAGGGATGACAGGAAGTGTCGCCATACCCTCCGGAAGTCCCGTAGCGAAGATGACCCAGAAGGATTTCACCACCGTAATCGAAGCGTTCCTTGACGGTTTCCGGAAATTCAGGATAAGCGTGCCCAGCGTCCAACAGCTTTTGATATCGCTTCAACTGTCCGCCGAAAATTTTCGATAAAGCCTTCGAGCTGGTACTACGTTCACGAAACATGAAGGCTTCGCCGGCCGGAACGTTCAATTTCATGGAGCCGATACCTGCTCCGTCTTGCCCGCGATTGTGCTGCTTTTCCATGAGGAGAAATAGCTGATTGAAACCCCACAATGGCGTACCGTGGCGCTCAACGTAATGGGCAAGAGGCTTTCGAAGCCGAATGAGGGCTATACCGCAATGATGTCCGATTTCGTCGCTCATGTCAGCCTCAAGCGTTATTCATGGCATGTGGAATGGAATCCTGCCAAGTTTCGCGCAACACTTTCAAGTCTACGTCTAAAACGGTTTCTCCCCCCACAATCGCTTGGAAGCGACCATTTCGATTTACAGTTCCGATCTCCTCGGCATCGACTCCGGTTTCCCTTGCCGCAGACAATACGTCCGAAACGGACTCCTGCTTCACCGCCAATACGGCTCTACCTTGGCTTTCTCCAAAAAGAAGAGCATCGAACCGGTTGGACGGGCCTCTCGATCCTAAATTAATGTCCACCCCGAGAGTCTTGTCGTCAAAAAGCATTTCGGCCACCGTAACGAGCAAGCCACCCTCCGAGACGTCATGGGCGGCGGATACGCAACCTGCTTGAATTTGGCTGATGAGCAAGTCCTGCAGGTTCTTTTCGGCCTGAAGATTAACTTCGGGAACCTTCCCCTCCTTCCGGCCATGGCGAGTTTGCATGAAATAACTGGCGCCTAACTCAAAGGGCAACCCACCGAGGAGAAGGAGGGTCTCGTCGCCGCCACTCACGAAACTTCGGGTAACGTCTTCACTTCTCTCGATGAGACCGACCATCGAGACGACGGGTGTGGGGTCGATGGCCCCGTCGCCATGCTCGTTGTAGAGGCTGACATTGCCTCCCACCACCGGCACGTCGAAGAACTTGCACGCCTCGGCCAAGCCCTTCACGCACTCGCTGAGCATGAAGTAGACTTCAGGCTTGTTCGGGTTTCCGAAATTCAAGTTGTCGGTCACGGCGAGGGCGCGAGCCCCCGAGCAAGCCAGATTCCGCATACACTCGACGAAGGCGATCTGAGCCCCCCGGTACGGATCGAGATAGCAGAAACGTTGGTGGCGGTCGTGCGAGATCGGGATGCGCTTGTCGACCCCCGCGATGGCGGGGTGACCCCCCCCCGCATCGCGCCGGGGGGCAACCGTGGTTCCCGCCATGACCATGTGG
>JACNJI010000408.1 GCA_014382645.1 Verrucomicrobiota bacterium
GGCACAGGCTGGGGAGGCAGTCGGCTCAAAAGCTCCCGACGTTTGTGGGACTTGGCCAAATTGTTAAGATTCAGCGGGTCGGCTTGGCAGTCATAAAGTTCCTCGACCGGCCGAGTCGGGCCGGCGAAGTGCCATTGGGCGGAAGTCATCGTTTCGCGCTTGGCCAAGCGGTAAAACTCGTGGCGTATTTCGCCGCGGTCCGGCCAGACGGTGGGCTGGTTGTAGCCGAGGTGCGGCATGTAGTTCCTGATGTAGAGGTAGCGATCGTCCCTAACGGAGCGAGCGAGGTCCCGCACTTCGTCCACCCGGTCGCGGTGCCCGTAGACGTATTTGCGGGGTTTGGTGTCCTTTGAGCCAAGGAAGGATTGACCCTGCATCTCTTTGGGAATCGGCGTGCCGGTGAGGCTGAGCACGGTTGGGGCGAAATCGACGAAGGCTACCAAGCGATCCAAGGTGGAGCCCGGCTTGCCCGAGGCGAGGTGCTCCCATTTCTTCGGAAACCGAATCATCAGGGCGACCCGCATACCGCTCTCCAGCAAGGCCCGCTTGTGGCGCGGCATGCCCGACCCGTGGTCGGAATAGAAGAACACGATGGTGTTGTCGGCGAGCCCGTCCTCCTCCAGTTGCTTCAAAATGGCCCCGACTTCCTTGTCCATCGCGGTCACGCAGTCGTGGAAACGGGCCACGGTGCGCCGAATGATCGGGGTGTCGGGATAGTACGGCGGCAAGGTGATCTTGACGGGATCGTGGATCTCGGATGGCTTCAGCTTACTTTGCACTTCCTTCAGGAATTTTTCGCGTGGCCACACCATGGTGCGGCTTTGGTGGGAAGTCATCAGGTTGAAGACAGAGAATATGGAGGAAGACTTGTCGGAACGCTTACGCCAATGGGCGGTGGCGCTGCTTTCGTTCCATGAACTTTTTATAATGTCCTGGTAGTTGCCGCTGTTGTAGTCCGTCTTGACGTTGTTTGTGGTGTAGTAGCCTTGCTTTCGCAGGAGGGCGGGAAAGCCTTTCATGCGCTCGGGCATAGGGAATCCGGAGCGCATTTGCTGCGTGCTGAGGGATGGTGGATAGCATCCCGTGATGAGGCAGGAACGGGAGGGCGAGCAGACCGGGGCGCTGGCGTAGGCCTTGGTGTATCGTACGCTCTGCTTGGCAAAGGCATCCAAGTGGGGCGTGATGGCATCCTTGTCACCGTAGCACCCGAGAGTGGGGCTCATGTCCTCGGCCGTGATCCAGAGAACGTTTGGCCGTTCCTCGGCCGAGATTACGATTGCCGATGCCAAGGCTATGGCGAGTAGAGTCAATATTTTTGATGTTTTCATGTCTGAGTATCGTTTATCATGCTGAGACCCTCTCATTCGTCCAGTAAACTTTTCCTAGATGGCGCTTCCTTTTGCGAAAGGTTGGATTGACTTGCCGTTTCGAAAAAAGGAATCTGCGAGGTTTCCCTTTCATCCGTTCAACCCGCATCACCCAATGAATCGTTTGTTTCGCCGTTTGCTCCTTGCTCTGACTTTGGCGAGCTTTCATTTCACTGCTTCGGCCAAGGGCAAGCCCAACGTCTTGTGGATCTTTCTGGAGGACGTCAGCGGTTGGTTCGGTTGCTACGGCGACACCTTTATCAAGACGCCCCATATCGACGCCTTGGCCAAGAGCGGCATCAAGTACGATCGCTTCTACACCACCGCCGGTGTCTGCTCGGCCATGCGATCGGCTACCGTCACGGGGATGTACCAGACCTCCATCGGGGCACACAACCACCGCAGTTGCCGCGCGAGCTTCCGTGGCCAGAACATGGGGAAGTTCGACGAGAACATACTCAGTATAAAGACCATACCGGAAATTATGCGGGCAGCCGGCTACTGGACCTTCAACGAGGGAGGCAAGGACGACTACAACTTCACCTTCGACTCAAAGAAACTCTATAATTATCTGCGACACCATTCCAAGAAAAGAGGGTGGGGCCCCGCCGACTTGGTCGCCGGCAACTGCTGGAAGGGAAAGGCGAAGGACCAACCGTTCTTCGGCCAAGTGCAATTAGGCGGCGGCAAACTGGGACGCCGCGCTCCCGACGTCGTTGACCGTTCCAAGGTGCCTGTGCCCCCGTACTATCCCGACACCGAGCTCGTTCGCGAGGAAATCGGCCACCACTACGACTGCCTGCTCAAGACGGACGAGCACGTCGGCCAAGTGATTGCAGCTCTCAAGCGCGACGGGCATTACGAAAACACCCTGATCTTTCTCTTCAGCGACCATGGGTACAAGCTGCACCGCCACAAGCAGTTCCTCTACGAGGGCGGCATCCACATGCCCCTGATCGTGGCGGGACACGGCATCAAGGGTGGGCAAGTGACCGACGAACTGGTCAGCAACATAGATGTCAGCGCCGCCACCGTGGCGGCCTCGGGCGCACCCGTGCCGGACTACATGGAAGGACAGGACTTCCTCTCGCCGGATCACAATCCGCGCTCCTATCTCGTCTCTGCCCGCGACCGCTGCGACTACACCATCGAACACATCCGCGCGGTGGTCACCCCCAAGTACAAGTACCTCCGCAACTATCTTACGGATCGCCCCTTTATGCAGCCCAGTTACAAGGATTCGTGGCCCGTTTCCCAAGAGTTCCGACGCCTCATGGCTGAGGGGAAGATGAACAAGACGCAACTCATATTCTTCGGCGAAAAGAAAGAACCGGAGGAACTGTACGACTTGGCCAACGATCCCCATGAAATCCACAACTTGGCCAAGGATCCCAAGTACAAGAAGGAATTGTCCAAGCACCGCAAGATCCTGTCCCAGTGGATCAAGAAAACCGGCGACAAGGGAGCAAAGCCAGAGTCGGACATCGGTCTCTTGAGCGCCCTCAAGCGCTGGGGAGCCAAGTGCGTAAACCCCGAGTACGACAAGGTCAGGCATTTGCTGAAAAAGAAGTAATCCATTTGGAATGCCAACCGCTATACATAAATTCTCTCAAAACCAAGTCATTGGCACACTTGAATATGAGTTGGTAAATAAAACTGGAGATGCTCTTCTGAATCACCTCAACAGACCTGACATAAGGCAGGAAATTAATGCAGTAAACCAACCGGGCAACAGTTCACACAAAGTGCAGTCTGTATTTTTAGATTTTGCTCATGGACTTGGTTTCCAAAGTGAAAAAAAAGGACTCTTTAGCCACTACAGAACAAAAGGTCTCAGACCGGATTACTTCAAAAGAATTAACGATACCGGAATTCTCTTGGAGGTCGAACGAGGGAAAACAATAATGAATAACATGGACCTTCTAGACTTCTGGAAGTGCCATATTTGCGAGCATGCGAACCACTTATTTCTATTAGTACCTCAAGCATTGTCTCACAACCAAGAGTCTAATCATTACAACACATTTAAAATGGTAGTGAATAGAATGGAACCATTCTTCGCAGAAAGGAATTACACTAGGGTTCAAAGTTTATTTATATTTGGTTACTAATCTGTAAAATAATGAGAAATCAGCTAAAAACCTGTATTATGTTTTCGTTTTTCTTAAGTATTGGTGTACTTCTTGCTCAAGACAGTACTCCCACCCCGATTCGCGTCACCGAGGGTCCCATTCTCGGACGTCCCGCTACCGATTCAATGACGATATGGGTCCGCACCGAGCGGCAAGGCGAGGTCGTGGTGTTTTGCGGGACTGATGCAAACAAGCTGGACCGCACGACCACCTTCACCACCCGAGGTCCCGAGCATGACTACACTGGCTTCCTCACCATCGGCGGGCTCGTGCCGAACACTCGCTACCACTACCGCATCGCCGATCACCAGCTGAGCGGATCCTTTCGCACCATGCCGCGGGCTAAGGATTTCGAGAATCCCAAGGGCAACCCCAAGGGATTGTTCAACTTCCGTTTTGAGTTCGCCTGCGGCAATAATCCTAAGGGCGGAGGCGACAGCGTGGGCCCCACTTTGCCTGTCTTCGATACCTTGAACGCGAAGGTGCGCGACCAGGTGAACTTTGCTATCCTCAACGGCGACTGGCTATACGAGACGCGTCGCGACTACCCACCGCAGGAATGGCTCCACCAAGTCGGCCTAGTCGAGGCCCCCCGCATCGTCCGCCACGCCCCCACCGTCGTCGGGGTCTGGCAAAACTACAAGGACCTGTTGCACCGCGGCCGAAACCTCGCCGAATGGCACCGCCACGTACCCACCTATTTCACCGCCGACGATCATGAACTGATCAACGACATCTACGGGGCCGGCGAGACCGGGTACGTCAACCGTCGGGCCGTCTTTCGCGATATCGCCACACAAGCTTGGTTCGATTACCTAGCTTGGGCCAATCCCACGGAGCATGATGCGCCGGCTCATTTTGGATCCGCTCATTTTGAAAAGGGATCCGACGTGCTGGAAGACCCTGATGCCGACTTCACCAGTCTTCCTCTGGCCGACATGGCCAACCTCCACGTGCACTGGGGCACGCCCACCGCGGGGGTGCCCGATTCACAACTGGACGCCCAGCCCGGCAACCCGAACTCCGCGGTCTACGAAATAGTGAAGGTGCTGGGCCCCAACAAGCTGCAGGTGAAGCCCGCGGCCAAGGCGACTGGTCGAGCATCCTATTCCATCGGGCGGCGCTGCTACGGCAAGTTCACCGTCTCCAATTGCGATTTCTTCCTCCTCGACACGCGCACCCATCGTAACCTGCATAACGTCGACAACCCGGACAACCCCAAGGCCACCATGATCGGCAAGCAGCAACTCAAGTGGCTCAAGGACGGCATTCGCAAGAGTAAGTCGGACTTTATCTTCGTGGTCTCCTCGGTCAACTTCATGGTGCCCCACGTCGGCAGCGGAGGAGGAGACGACAAGCAGGCAACGATCAAGAAGGACGATGCCTGGACCGTGTTCCTCAAGGAGCGCGAGGAACTCATTGAATTCTGGGACGGCCTCGACAAGGCGGTATTCGTGCTTACCGGCGACCTCCATAACAGTTTCGCCATCAAGATAACGGACAATGTCTACGAATTCGCCAGCGGCCCTCACAACTCGATCAACCACGCCCCTATGAAGGACGAGGGCGGTCGTCCCTCCAATGGCAAGTTCAAGTATGGGCCTCGGGCCTGCGACATACGTTGGTCCAGTTACGCTATGGCGGACATCCCTCGAGCTAACCGCACCTTTCCACATTATTGCGTGGTGCAGGTGAACAATGTCTTCAACAACCCGGTCGAGCGCGACGGCGAGCGCTGGTTCGCCTTTCCGCACCCTCAGGTCATCTTCCAGTTTCACGATGCCATAACCGGCGAACTCCGCTACTCGGAGACCATCGTGCTGGGCCTGAACTAGGGGAAACGAGTCCCTTCGAAAGGGGCAGGCTGGGCGTTGGAGTCGAGGGTAAGTTGGCTTTATAAAGAAAGTAATAGGCCACCAACACCGGTCCCAAGGCCAAGGCGGCTACGGCATAGCCCCAGTGCCCTACAAGTTTCATGCCCACGACAAAGGTCCCGATGCCCAACAAAACGCTTAGTCCGGCCAGCAGCCAGCGGTTTCTCTCGTACTCCTCGGTTGCCTTTCGCAGTTCCTCCTTCGTCATGAAGGGGCCGCTTTGTTTATCGATCAGCCGTTGGACCACTGATTCCGGAAGCTCCTTGTTCTCTAGGGCGGTCTCGATTTCCACGGATTCAGCCAAAACCTCGATTGCCTTGGGTGGCTCGCCGTCATTGAATTCGCTGGAGACGTAGGCGAAGCCCAGCCAAAGGATGGTCAACAGGATCGATTGAGCTACTGTGGACCCGACATTCAGCATGCGTCGTCCAAACCTGTTCTTCTACCCCTGCACCGGCACCTGGTGCGGGTTCACGCCCGCCTTCTCGTTCGGCGTGGTTCCGCCTTTGCGTCGCCGTTGTCCTCCTGCCCCATCCCGGGTGTGGTGCCCCACTAACTCGGCGTTGCGTGCGGGCTG
>JACNJI010000216.1 GCA_014382645.1 Verrucomicrobiota bacterium
TCCCTGATGGTGTATACTTCATCGCGGGCTAGCATGCCATCGGTAACTTGATGGTTCTTGTATCGTTCTTTGACCACTCGTCCCGGGAGTAATCCCAATAACTTTCCAGACTCATCTACGATGGGGAAGGTGTGAAACTGAAAATTTTTATCCTTTATGAGCGCCAACACGTCACCAACCTGTTTGTCTGCAGATATTGTGATGGGGTCTCGGATCAAACCGTGGACATGGTATTTCACCCTCGCGACCTCCTTGATCTGGTGCTTTGGGGACATGTTGTAATGGATCAAGCCAAGTCCCCCGCTAAGGGCCATTGCTATGGCCATGTCTGCCTCGGTTACGGTGTCCATGTCCGAGGAAAGGATTGGCATTCCGAGGTTTACTGATTCCGAGAGTTTGGTCTCGAGGTTGACATCCCGAGGGAGAATCTCGGAGTAGTGAGTAGCTAGCGTGATGTCGTCAAAGGTCATTCCTGAAGGAAGACTTTGACGGAAAAACTTGTCTGGCGTTAAAAAGAACTCCTCGTCCATGATCATTTAAAGCGTTGGAAAGTCTTGAATCTTATGCCTCATGCCTTCTTATGTCACAAGGATAAATAATGATCGATAGCTTTGAAGTTAAACCTCTGCAGCGCAATTTCCGTGAACCTTTTGCTACGGCAACGGGAACTTGGCGTACCCGCGAAAGTATGGTTGTTCGTGTGAAATACATGGATGGGCATGTTGGTTTTGGCGAAGTTGCCCCTACGCCTGGCTTTCGCGGAGAGAAGCTTTCCGACGCCCATCGCTTTCTTTCTCTTTGGAAACATCAAATGGATATCCCCGTTCACTTGCCTCTTTGTCGTGCGGCGTTAGGTTGCGCCGCTTCCAGCTTGTGGAGGACTAAGACTGGTTTTCCGGAAATCAAGACTGCAACCTTACTTCGCTCTGCCGAAGAGACGAATCTACCTTTGAACAATGTCTTGAAGGCAAAGATCGGGGTTGGCGAGCTAGGTGCGGAAATCGCGACTATCGAGAATCTCCTAACTCGCCTTCCTTCGGGAAGCCGACTTCGACTTGATGCGAACGGTTCTCTGTCCCGAACTGAAGCGAAAGCTTGGCTAGATACCTTTGATGGTTGTTCCCAAATCGAATTTCTGGAACAGCCTCTAGCTGTTACCGACAGAAACGGACTCATGGCTTTGGCCGAGAGCAATTCTTTGGCTTTGGCTTTGGACGAATCGTTGCTTGATGTCCAGAGTGCCGAGGAATTCCTAGCCGACGGATGGCCGGGCTACTTTGTTTTCAAGCCCACTCTTTGTCAGGATTGGCCGGAGATGGAAAACTTTTTGCGAAATGAGCCAGCCCGGTGTGTGGTTTCCTCGGTATTCGAAAGCCCATTTGGTTTCGAAGCAGTCCTACGCGTAGCCTCCCTGGTCGAAACGGTCGCCGGAATTGGAGTGAATACCTTGTTTGTAGAAGACTATTTCTCTTCGCATGCTATGGATATGGTGCTTCAGCCGGGAGAAGTCGGCATCCCGCAATTGGAAGAACTATGGCGAAGCATATAGAGATTCCGTCAGAAGCTCTTCAGGGCAATTGGATCGCAGACCAAGAGCAAGTCGATCCTTTCGGTTCGGCCGCTTTCTGCATGGAAGCGCTGAGCAAACTGATAAATGGTCATGACGTCTGGCTTCATAATCCCGAAAGAAAGCATTTGGTCTTGGATTCTCGACCACAACATTCAGCCTCTATTTTTGTAGCCACCGGCGGAACATCCGGGATGCCTCGTTTTGCAAGGCACACTTGGGGCACTATGTCGGCAGCGGTCGTTGGCCTTCAAGGCGTATTAGGTAATGAACCCATTTACTCTTGGTGTTGCTTGCCAATCTGGCACATTGCGGGGTGGATGCAGGTCATACGGGCTATTCAAACGAATGGAGACGTTGTTTTCGGTGATTATCGCGATCTTGCCGACCCGCAAAAAGACATCAATCTGTCTGGGCGGCTTATATCTCTAGTTCCTACACAACTGCACCGGCTGATTTTTTCTGATCTTGCTGTTTCTCGTTTGAGAAAATGTCGATTGATTCTTCTTGGCGGAGCTCCTTTGCGGGATGAATTAGCTGAGGTGGTTAGGTCGGTTTGCCTCCCCGTTGCCTCAACTTACGGCATGACGGAGACTGCGGGTGCTTTGACTTTGCTTCCCTCCGACCGTTTTCTTGCAGGTGAAAACAGTGTGGGCACAGTTCTCCCTCACGCGAACCTTCGCCTTGATAAAGAAATGGGAACTCTTTCCATTCGTGCCAAGAGCATGTGTCTCGGTTACGAAAACCTCGATTTTTCTTCGGGTGAGTGGTTTGAAACTTCTGATCTTGCGGAACACACACCCGAAGGGAATTGGCGGATTTTGGGCCGCCTTGATCGTCTAGTGAACACCGGGGGCGAAAAAGTGAATCCCGTTGAGGTGGAGAACGCTGTTAGAGAAACTACACTTGCTGCGGGTTGTCTCACTATGGGTATTCCCCATCCGGACTGGGGCGAGCGGTTAGTCGCGTTTTGCACCCCTTCAACTATCGATGTTATTCGTTTGCAGAAAGCTCTTCAGACCAAACTGACGGGTGCGGCGATTCCTAAACTGATTGTTCCTGTCGATGAATTACCTATCAACGAGATGGGTAAACCCGATCTGCTGAAGGCTCGAGCAGTGTTAGAGCAAAGAGACTAAACCTTTTCTACGATTTTATCGGCCAAACCGTATTCGATGGCTTCCTGAGCATTCAGATAAAAGTCACGATCAGTATCCAATTGGATTTTCTCCAAAGGTTGCCCGGATGATTTGCTGAGGATGCCGTTCAACTCCTCTCGCAACTTTTCCATTTCCTCGGCTTGGATGTTAATGTCTACGGCCGCTGCCCACATCCTGCCCGAAATTAAAGGTTGATGGATGAGTACGCGAGAATGAGGGTATAAAAGGCGCTGCCCCGGAGATGCTCCGCACAAGAGAATCGAGCCCATGCTCGCTGCCATTCCCGTAACTACGACAGTGATGGAGGAACTGATGAGTTGCATCGTGTCGTAAACAGCCATCCCGGCTGTGATGGAACCTCCCGGAGTGTTGATATAGAAAGTGATATCTTTACCAGGATCGGATGTCTCGAAATAAAGGAATTTGTCAGTGACGTCTCGGGCGGACCGATCACTTACTTCTCCCCAAAGGAAGACTTTTCTCTCTTCAAGAAATTTCTTCTGTATGATTTCAGAGACGGAGTCGTTTTTTTTATCTTTGTCGTCGGTCATTGATGTGGAATATTGTCATTAAAATTCATTGAGGGGAAGTCGTTTTCTCGATCATGGATATTCGCCGGGCGTGGCGACCACCTTGGAAAGTGGCGTTAATCCACTCTCGCACTATTAGCACAGCCAATTCCTCGGTGATTTGTCGTTCGCCAAGTGATAGCATGTTTGCGTTGTTGTGCTGCTTTGCGAGTCGAGCGGTTTCTTCGGACCAGCAAAGGGCGCAGCGAATGCCCTTCACCTTGTTGGCCGCCATTGCTTCACCGTTGCCGCTGCCTCCGAATACAACCCCTAAGTCAGCGAGTCCTCTACCCACTGCTTCGGCTGCAGGACGCACGAAGTCTGGGTAGTCAACCGATTCCTCTGAGAAAGTTCCAAAGTCCTTTACTGCGTGGCCTTCGGCAAGCAGGTAAACTTTAATGGTTTCCTTGTGTCTAAAACCCGCGTGATCGCAGCCAAGCGCAAAACTAAATTTTGTTGATTCACTCATCTTATCAAGAGCAGGTGAGCAAAAGACGGTTTAGGCTAGTGACAAGGCAAAAGGGAAAATATTTTTCAAATCATTCCTAATTCCATCTTCCCTCTCTCTGAAATGAGGTCTTGAGTCCAAGGCGGATCCCAAACGATTTCCACATGCGCTTCGTCAATTCCCGAAAGCTTTATGACTTTACCTTTGCAGTCCTCTGCAATGACCGGACCCATACCGCACCCCGGAGCAGTGAGAGTCATGTCGATATTAGCGACTCTCTTTCCTTCCTCGTCCTCGTCAATGTTAATTTTATAAATTAGGCCGAGGTCCACGACGTTTACTGGTATTTCGGGGTCAAAGACGGATCGAAGAGCATCGCGAATGCTATCCTCATCGGCGGGTTCGGCGTCGGTGCAATCGTCCTCTGGAGCTTGAGAGTCATCTTCGCCCAGAGAATCAGCGTCTGCTGCACAGATGCGATACATGCCGTTGAGCGTCATCACGGTGAAGTTGCCGCCAAGCCTGTGCGTTATGGTTACCTTGGCTCCTTTATCCAAGGTGTATGGATCGCCGTGTGGGATTAAAGTGGCCTGCACGTCTCTTGTGAGTTCTCTTTCCTCGTGATGTGTGGACATAAAAGTATTAACGGGAAAATTTTCCCTTTAGATGCTCGCGAAGCAAATCAGCAATTTCTTCGTCATTAAGACGTTTGAGAACTTCATCGAGAAAGCCGTTGACCAGAAGTTCCTCGGCTGATGCTTTTGAGATGCCTCGGCTGAGGAGATAAAAAAGTGGCTCATCATCAATTTTACCAATTGTGGATCCATGGCTACACTTTACTTCGTTGGCCAGGATTTCTAATCCGGGCAAGGAGTCGGCTTCTGCTTCAGGACTTAGAAGCAGATTGCGGTTCGTTTGGTATGCATCGGTTTGTTGTGCTTGTTCCTCAACTTTGATGATACCCGAGAAAACCGCTTTGGACTGATCCAACAGAGCGTTTTTGTATAGAAGGTCTGAACGACCGTTTGGAGCGAGGTGGAGTTGTCTCGTCCGCTGATCGAAAAGTTGTTTCCCTTGGCCTACGCTCAAGCCGAGCAAATCGATTTCGGCGCCTTCCTCGGCGGCGACGGCCAAGTTCTCAAATCGGCTTTGGGCCGAACCTAAGTGGAGAGAGCAACAACGAATACCGGCATCACGACACGCTCGCTTTGTGTCCAGTTGGTAAAAAGACGAATTCCGATTGAGATCTTGTACTAGAATGCGAGTGGCCCTTGCGCTGGAGTTTGCCACGACATTTGCGGCAGAGCACACAACGGATGCGTCTTGATTGTTTGGTGAGATAAATGTCTCCAGAAGAGTAGCGTTGGCACCTTCCTCCAGAATCATAATTGTCCGGAAAAACCTAATTTGACCATCGGGCGGGGCAAAGTGACGAACCATGATTGGCTTTTCGAGGATCACTCCCTTTGGTATGTGCAATACGATGCCGTGCCCCGAGAAAGCTTGTGCCAGGAAATGTACGTTGTCTGCTCCGAGGTTGGGTCCTTTTAGCTTGGAAAGACATTCAAGTACGGTTGGGTTGTTTAACAGTACCTCGTCGAAGAGACCGCAGGTGACTCCCTTCTCCTTGAGGTTTTCTTCCGATGAATCAATTACCGACGCTGTCTCGTCGTTCGTTCCACTAGGAGGAGCAAAAGCGGAAAGAGACAGGCGAGCTTGTGGCGAGAAGCGCCATCGTTCGTCCTTGTGGACGGGAGCGCGGTATGCTCGATAACATTCCCAAGATTCTTTTCGTAAATCTGCCATCCATTCGGGTTCCCATGACCGATCTTCAGCGAAAGATCGAAAAAGGCTTTCGTCGGCAAAGGAATCCACTGCATCGGTATTAACCGACGATCCGTTGTCTAGCGCGTTCATTATTCGTCGACGGGAGGTTCAGGTTCAGCCAACGGAACCTTCCATCTCCATGTCGATGAGCCTTTTGAGCTCGACGCTGTACTCCATGGGGAATTCTCGAATCAAGTCGTTCACGAAACCGTTTACGCTTAGGCTCACGGCTTCCGCCTCGGTTAGTCCTCTCTGTCTCATGTAGAAAATTTGTTCAGCGTTCAATTTAGATACGCTTGCCTCGTGTTGCACCGCATTGCCGTTGCCACGGACCGTAATGGCAGGGTAGGTG
>JACNJI010000410.1 GCA_014382645.1 Verrucomicrobiota bacterium
CGAGGAACTTGCTTCGACGAGATTCAAGATTGGCGTTTGCAGATCTCAACGGATTCCAATTAGGCTTTTCGTTAGCGAAAACCGAAGCCAAAGGAGCCAAGGGGTCGGCTCGGTTCGACTTGGCTTGAGCAAAGGCTTTCGACCATGCGAGCAATTTGTTCCGGTTCAGCTTTTCGGTCTTGGCGACGAAAGCCACCGACGCATCGTCAAATCCAACGTTCGCGACTAGCTTCGTCGTTCCGGCCATTTTTTCATTGGTAAAGACAATGTGATCCAAACCGATGTTACCCCAACCGCCCTTTCGTTGGTCAACCACTTGAACACGAGCCTCCGCCCCTCTCCAGCGACGCACGTCCCAACTATTTTCAAGCATGGTGTTGTTGCTTCGCCCGGTTGCCGAAAGAACTACCTTGCCGTCCACGAGTAAATTCACGCAGGTTTCCTTCTGGTAAGCGCCACCTCCGACAAGGAAGGTAATGAAATCTCTCTCGATACGGAAACGCGGACTGGTCAAAGACCCTAGTTGGTCGTCGGCCAAACCTGAGGACGGGGTCTTGCCCGAAAGGCGAACATTGTGTGAATTCACAAAGAACTTTCCACGATGACGAATATCCCCTTGGTAAGAGGCCTTGGTCTCCAAGGTAACCGGGCCTTTCCCAAAGGCTGTGCCCGAAGATAGCCACTTTCCATAGGTTCCGTCCTCAAAGTCGGCAAAGACGATGGGATCGGTCGATGCGGGATCGCTTTTAACAAGCACATCCTTCTCGGAATCGACGTCTCCACGAAGAATCCTCCCTGCCGCCAAAATGTACTGGGCCAAGTCTGTGGAACCTCCGCCCAATGATGCGCCCAGCTTCTTGCCTAATTCCGACGAGCGTTCGAGCTGGTCCAGTTCTCGGGCTATCCGACCATTGTGATCCATGGTTTCGTATCGAGCCTGTCGGTAACCCGAGCTCTGCAAATATCCTTGAATCGCATAAAAATCCTTGGTTGAGATGGCATCGAACTTGTGGTCGTGGCAACGAGCGCAAGCAACGGTCAAACCGAGAAAACTCTTTGAAAATACGCCGATCATGTTATCAAAGCGATCAGCTTCGTCCTGGCGCGTATCTACAGGAGAATGAATCCATTCGCCAAGAAACCAAAAACCTGTCGCTTGAATCGATTCATTGGATCCGGTGTCAGGATTCAATCGAGGCTTATCAAGCAAATCACCCGCGACGTGTTCGGCAACAAATTCGTCGTAAGGCACATCCGAATTGAGTGCTCTGATAAGGTAGTCGCGATAGCGAAAGGCATTGGGGGTGTTGGCATCAAACTCATGGCCCCGGCTTTCGGCGTATCGAAAGAGATCCATCCAATGACGAGCCCACTTTTCACCAAACTCGGAGGAATCAAGCAAGCGATCCACGACCTTTTCGAAGGCATTACCGGAACCGTCCTCAACAAAGGTATTTACCTCTTCGGGAGTGGGAGGCATTCCTCGCAGGTCATAAGTAACGCGTCTAATCAAAGTACGGCGATCGGTTGAAACCGCAGGGTTTAATCCACTTTTTTCCAAGCGAGCCAAAATAAATCGGTCGATTGGAAGTTTTCCCCAAGCCTCATCCTTAACTTGCGGCAAGGCCGGCTCCAAAACGGGCTTCCATGCCCAATGCGAAGCCTTACGCCCTGCGAGGTCGAAAATTTTCTTGGTAGTTCCGCCTGTAGGTTCAGGTTCTTTGGGCCAATGGGCACCCGATAAAACCCATTTCTCCAGAATTTCAATTTCGGTGCTTGAAAGCTTGCTTTTGGGAGGCATCTGCAGATCGGGGTCTCGATAGCGAATAGCCTCTATCAGCAAACTCCCTGAAAGGTCACCAGGCTTGACAGCAGGTCCGATGTCTCCACCTTCCAAAGCTCCCTTTAGGCTATCCAGATAAAGGGCACCCTTAAGCTTCTTCGCCTGGTGTGAATGGCAATCATAACAACGATTTATCAGCAAGGGACGAACCTTGGACTCGAAAAAAGCTAATTCGTCACCATACAGAAAGGGTGAAGAGACAAGAAAAAGCGAACTTGCGATCCAAAGGGACTTCTTTCCAATCATACCAGGGCTCATATTGATTGTTATCATTTATAGAATTGATCGGGTGTCAAACGCAGGAACATTCTGAATAGTTAATTTATCAAAGAGGAAAATAGGACTTGAAACGGAAGACCACCCATGGATTGAATCCTTGAAGGGAGATCAAATTCACAGGCTTTTGACATTGGTAAACGGTTTGATTGAAAGTTACTATACAATATCCACAACAAGCCGAATTGCGAATACATATCCTTGACTATCGCATATCTATTTTTGACTTTTTCAATCCTTAAGATGCAAGCCAAAGACGGTTGTTGAGATTGCCAATGCCTTCCATATTCGATTGGCCGGCGAGAGTCCGCACGTCGCCGATTAGGACATCTTTGACGGTTGATGAGTCACTATCATCAGATAGATCTATCTTATAGGGACCTCCCACAGGAAGCCCTTTAAATCTTCCCTTAATTGCGTGGCCAACTTTGATTTTAGAAAATCCACGCAGGGCTCTGCCTTTGTAGGTGCCCCTAATAGTGATCTCGCCTGACCCTTCCCCAATGATAAGCTGATCTGACAAATTATTTTTGTCACGCTGCATTACCATTGAATTAAAAAGACCGCTTTCAATTCGCATATTCATTCCTTATTAGTATTGTGAACAATATGACTACTTTGCAATGCCCCATACTTTTACGTCCTTAATCTCAGCACCTAGTTTTTTATTAAATATGATTTCATTCGATGTAAAGGTGTGTTTAATGGTGTTTTCTATGTTCGCTTCCTGATCGCCAGTCTTAATAGTAACCTTCTCCTCTCCCAAAGAGACAACTAGATCATACCACTGATCGGGCTTAAATTTAATCTGTGGGCCTCGCAGCCTCATGCGACGGGCGACAAAATCATGTCCACCGTTATAGATATTCCAAGTAAAACCATATGTGCCCGTCATTTGAAGTAACGTCCCATTAAATTTGTGAGGCATCTTCACCTTCATGGAGATGATCAGGTATTCGGGAAAGTCATTTTCTTGCTGTAAAACTTTTTTTTCGAGAAATGGCTCGTCAATTTTGCCCACTACTGCATTTTGTATAGTACCCTCAGGCATTTCCAGAGATGATGTACCATTAATAAATCCAAGTCGTACCAAAAAGTCATCAATATCCAAAACTGCTTGGGTTATCTCTTTCAATGAAGCGGTATAGTTATAGACAATAAACGCGTGCTGGGCTGTTGGGTACATTTTGAATTCACCATGTGCGCCCTGAGCCTTTAGAGCTTTATAAAAATTCTCGGGCTCATCTCTAAGCCAGTCTTTACCGCCTGCAAGCACGAGAAATGAAGACCCTTGAACGATATTAAATAGGGGCGATACTGCCTGAGCCCGTTTAAGGCGATCGGGATCGTCTACCATTTTTTCATCCTCAAAGCCCTTAGTTTTCTTTATGTAGTCCGGCCCAAAACCGGTGGTAAGATCTGTGATCGAACTGCAGGCAACGACAGCGTTCGAACGAGCTTCAATCCGGGCTAGGGTTCCCAGTGATGCGGCTAGATGCGAACCTGATGAATCACCAATACTCGTGATTTCCTGCGGATCTATTCCAAATCGTCCTGCCTTCTTTCGGATATAGATCATAGCATCTTCACAATCTTGTACGATGTCAGAGATAGCTGGATCAGCAGGAGTTGAAGTATATTCTTTAAGCTTTGCTTCCTTTAGCTTCGCATTCTCTTCAGCGCTTAACTTCTTATCGTTTTTATAGCTAAAGCCCTTGTATAATCGGTACTGAACGCTGAAAGAAACCACACCCCGAGAAGCGAAGTATTTCATCTGGGGTATGAAGATTTCTGGAGCACCGGAAACCCAGCCACCACCATGAATCCACAGAATAGCTGGTCGGTTGTCACCAGCCTTCCACCCTTCAGGCTTGCACACAAGTATCTTAAGTTCGGTATCACCAAGCTTTTTATAGATTTCAGTGGTAATTGGACGTACATCTCGTTCGGCGAAATCGCGAATGGTCTTATATTCACTCGAATGGGTTGTTCCCACACAACCAACCAGTATCAAAGCTGCCCAGACCCATGAATACTTTAGCTTATGCATTATTGCTGCCTCTCAAAGGTAAGACGACTTCCCTTCCCTACGGGTTTATCAATTTTTAACAAATCCTTCTGATCACCAATACTTATGGTATAGTTATCATCAGTGCCAGAAACTTCTGGAAGGGGGTCTCCATTCTTAAAAGCGTAGAGTAATACCCTGAACTTCGCCGTATCAGTTTGATTTTTAAACTTTAAACTGTAAGGCATTTTCGTGGTGTTAGGCTCCTTCCCTGAGCGGCCGGTGGGAACGACGTGTTCAATAACAAATTCACCTTCACCTTGATATCCGATCATTTTCACAAACATATGTTGAGTCGGGTTTTTGGGATCCGTCAAAATGGCGGTGTCACCATTTAGCTCATGTGCACCCAAATTCGTTTTGAAATCTTTGGGGAACGCTGCGTGCCAAATATATTCACGCATTTTATTTTCTTTCTTAAAATCCTCAGCTATGAAAATATAAGGTCGTTTTCCACGTGCAAAGGCTGTGCTACGGTAGGCATAGGCGAATTCCTTTTTACCTTTATAGTTAATGGGATCAAACTGGTCGTAATCATCCATAAGCGGAGCGTAGGGTCGGTCACCCGTATACCAGTGCACCAAATATTGTTTCGGCATATCAAACCAGGGACGAGGATCGGGGGTAAGGCGTGTATAATTGAGGGTTGGCCACTTATTATCAATATGTCGGTAACCACCTGTTGGTTCGCTGCTTAACACATCAAACAGAGCACCTTTAGTCTTTGCTGCACCACTGTATGAAAGGGATCGCGCTACCGTAATATCCTGACCATCACCATCAACCGTTACACAGGAATTTACGCGACTGTGATGATTATCCCTACTACGAAATTCAAACCACTGGCGCCCTAGACCATTTATCACAAAATATCCCTTAACAGGTGAATCGTGACCACCTTTGATCACGCGAGCGACATAGTTCAGCTGCAATGCTTCTGGTTCCCAGCTACTGCGACTCACCATCTGTCCACGGAAATCGCTAAAATAACCCAGGGGCTCCCCTGCTTTTTCTGCTGCGTATTTTCTATGTTCATTGAGGTCTGTAGGGCCTTTCCAATCTTGAATATAGATAGCTGAGAGTATCCATGACTCCTGGGCAAAAGTTCTTGGTTTATTACTTGTGTAAGATATTGCCCCGTCATCAATACAGTGCTTGAGGTAATTCATTACCGGGTCATCGGGATACGCATAATGCATCGCATTAATCGCAGATACTGGGGGGGGGGAGCGTTGCCACCATTCATCTGATCGTACATAACTAATTTATTTGACCAGGGGACACCGATATGAAAATGAAATTTAGCTAGGTTGTTGTACAGAGCTATGTTGGAAAGTGTCTTCTTTCCTTTGGGCTGCATCCGCGAGAGAACAGACATTTGGGTTGCGTTAATACTGCTCTTTCCCATGCCTTCATAGTGCGCCCCTGATTCGGGATCATTCATAATTTCTGCGCAAAGATTAACTGCACGGGCTGTCTCATCATAGGTGTTTTGACTAAAGCCCTCTTCACCATAGATTGACTGTAGTGCCTTTGCCGAACCTTTCGCCTACACTCTCAAGCATCCAGTCCTGGTTGGACAGGCCATCGGTCTCGATGCCCAGTTGAATTCCCTCCTGAATACCGTTATTTCTTTTCGGCGTCATAGATGGTTTTGATTTCTTCTTTTGAAAGAACGCGATCGTAAAGGC
>JACNJI010000413.1 GCA_014382645.1 Verrucomicrobiota bacterium
CCCAATTTCGCTAATCTCGGAAACAGTTCGCAGATCTGCATGCCGGGAACGTTCGTCGAAATCGGACTGAATTCACCTCGTATTTCACTTGGTGAGTCGGGCTTTAGGTCAAACATATCCAAGTGCGACGGACCACCTGGAAGAAATACGTTGATTACTGCTTTTTGAGAACTTCCCAGACCCTGCTTGGCTTCTAGATTCAGCAACTGCCCCAGCGACAACCCACCTGCTGCCATTCCTCCCACTTTCAGGAAGTCGCGACGAGTAACTCCGTCGCAATGCGAGCGGCCATTGTTTAAAAGACCTAGCAGATTAAGCATACTTTATGAATTTAATTACCATAATAATCCCAACCCCCTGTTTTTTCTAGTCGAAAATTCACTTCCCCGACAGATTTTATTTTGAAGTTTCTTTAGTATTGCTGGAATTACTCATCATGCTTCAGCTAACCTTATGAACAATTTACGAGCTGCATCCGTTCAGTTTCAGCATGTGTCCGGAGACAAGGAGGCGAATCTCGCGACCATCCGGTCCTTTGCGGCCAAGGCCTCCGCGGAAAAGGTCGATCTATTGGTTTTTCCCGAAATGTGCCTCACCGGATATTGGCATGTCAGGAACTTGCCCCGTGAGGAGATCGAAGCCCTCGCAGAACCTGTCCCTTCCGGTCCATCCACTGAAGCCTTGCTTTCCCTTGCCTCCGAATACGGTATGACGATCGGGGCCGGTTTGATCGAGAGAGGGAAGGATGGGGATCTCTACAATACTTACGTCGTGGCCATGCCCGATGGCCGAACTGTTAGTCATCGCAAACTTCATACCTTTATCAGCGAGCACATGAACTCAGGATCCGAGTACACGGTGTTCGATCTGCCTGACGGGACCAAGGCAGGCATTCTTATCTGCTATGACTGCAACCTAGGTGAAAACGTAAGGGCCACCGCCTTGCAGGGAGCGGAAGTGTTGCTGGCTCCGCATCAGACCGGAGGTTGCGATACTCCTAGCCCACGTTGCATGGGTGCTATCGATTTAGACCTTTGGGAACGTAGATTCGAGGATACGACCGCCATCGAGACCGAGTTCAAGGGGCCAAAGGGTCGCGAGTGGTTGATGAAGTGGTTACCCGCTCGGGCTCACGACAATGGAATTTTTCTTATATTCAGTAACGGCGTCGGGCGTGACGACGACGAGGTGCGTACGGGCAATGCAATGATCCTAGATCCTTACGGAGACGTTCTTGCCGAAACTTGGAAGGCAGGGGACGACATGGTCGTGGCCGACCTAGATCCGGAGGTTCGCAAGATGTGTACGGGAGTTCGTTGGATTCGCAGTCGACGTCCGGAGCTATACGATCTTCTAGCCGAACGCACAGGTCGTGAGCGCGACATTCGTCATGTTCGTTTCACCCGCGAGGATGAGGATTAGATAGCTTCGTTTAGCCTAGTCGGCGTAACCCGTGGTGGTGTTTACGATCACTCCCGCCTTGTAGGTTCTGCGAACCGAAGGCAGCCCGTTTTCGTCCCATTCTATCCATTCTCCATTACGCAAGCCATTTGCATAAATGCCTTCGTGCTTCCGAAGTTTCGTTGGATTGGCGGGGATGATTTCGCCTCTACCTGCGATAATGGATGGATTGGTCGAGGAAACCCACTCCTTAGCCTGGCCATTGGCCTTGCCGCGCTTGAAGTTTCGTTGCCAATACTTAGCCCCATTTGCATACCAAAAGCTTACGATCCCTTCGAGGTCACCATTTACTCTACGGCCTTCGAACCGTTTGCGACCGTTGGCGTGGTAGCCAACGCAAAGACCGTTGCCGTTGACGATTTTGGTCGGACTGGCTTCTCCCGTTGGTTTCCAACCGGTACCGGTAATCATTTTACCATCCTTCATCATGAAGTCGTACTGCCTTTGGCCGTTCTCGTACCATCGGATCCACGGACCGTTTTGTTTGCCATCCTTGTAGTGGATCAAATCATCGATCTTCCCGTTGGCGTGCATCTTCTTTGACCATCCTTCATAAAGAGTCCGTCGGTCGGGCAAGTAGAGCAATCGTTCTCCGTCTTTGGTCGATACCGCGATTCTTTCCGCGGGCATTGCCAATTTCATGACCTCCGCTAAATCCTTTGCATCTGCTAGATCGGGCCATGGTTCGTTTTCACCCCAAGCCGGGGTAATACCCAACAGGGCAATCAAGGAAACGGTTGATAACTTGCCCACGCCTTTAGAGATACATTCAATCTCCTGCCGAGCAGGTGACGTCGTCGCAGGTTCCTTCGAGATCTTTACCCTCGATGCCGAGTAGGGCGGTGCGTACGGCAACTCCTGCGTTGACGGAAGCCGTGAGATCGACGGTTGCGACAATGGTTGCCTCGGGAATGCCTGCCGCAAGCGCCTTTTCAATCCGCCCGCCCGAGCAGTAACCGCAACCTCGCGTGATTGTTACCGCCAATCCTATAAGGTGTTTTTCTCGCGAGCTCAAATGCTCACTGGCGTTTGTCTTCTCTAAGGCGTCAATGGAATGGAGCGTGTCTAGTTTCATATTGTTCTTGTTCTTACTTTTCTTAGCAACCTAGTCAACGATTGACCCACTAGTTTTGAGATCATGGTTTTTGAACTTAAATAGAGAATTCCATTAAGCAAGAGATCAGGGGATTCTTTCCCGGCTTCACGATAGGCTTGCATGTACTGAAGTTAGAAATCATCATGGTTCCATGAAAATTCTCATTGCATTGGCCGCCTTAATGGTGATTTCACATAACCTTTTCGGTAAGGAACCGACCAAGGAAGAACTTTTTAAGAGTTTCGAAGCGTCTATGAAGAACGTTCGGTTCTCCGGTCACTTTACGGTGACGGGAAAGGACTTGGTCACCGCGAAAGAAACTTACGAAATTCAAAACGTCCAAAAATTGGGTGACGGTGATCTCTGGGTCTTCACTGCTCGAGTGAAATACGGAGGTAAAGACGTTACCTTGCCAATGCCTCTACCCGTAAAGTGGGTTGGGAGAATCCCGGTAATCACCATGGACAAATTGAACCTGCCCGGTCTCGGAACCTTCAGTGCCCACGTCGTGATCGATGGCGGCAAGTATGCGGGAACCTGGGCTCATGGTAAGGTTGGTGGACACCTCTACGGTACCATCTCGAAGATGGGAAAGTGACGGAAAGACGGCAAATGACGTAACCTTTAGTCGGTTTGAGGTGTATTCATAATTGTTCTATTACTGTTAGAAAAACCAATCTAATTCCACAACTGTTCCGCAAGGTTCCAAAAACAAGAAGATAATCATGGGGAACAAAGTCTATGTTCTTGTTGCTGCCGCCATTGGTTTGCTTTTAGGATTCCTTCTTGGCGGCGGAGGTGATTCTCCGCAAGAAACCCCCGAAATTTCGGATGGCGTGAAAAGCGCAACGGATAAGTCGCCATTGAAGCCAGAGGGAATTTCTCAGTCGACGGAAGGATCTTTTAATGGCGAGGTGTTCAGTTCGGTGCCCTTACTTGCCGAGAAGGAAGTTTCCGCGAAGAAACGACTCAGTCCGAGTGACCTTCGCGACCGTCTCTTTGCCGCTCAGGTTGATTCCAACCCGATTACGCGTACGGCCGCCTTTGCGGAGGTACTATCCGAACTGGATGAGAATAACGTCGATGCCGTCTTGGAGGCATTTGAGGATTTGTCATTCGGATTCGAGCACATGCAGGAATACCGAATGCTGCTCTATGGATGGGGCCGGTTCGATCCCTTGAAGGCCATTGAATACTGCAATGAAAGGGCAAAAGGGATTGGCGCCGGGTTTGCGACTTCGGGCGTGCTTGAGGGTTGGGCTAGTCGTGAGCCTCAGGCTGCCGCCGATTGGGTGAAATCTCCTGATAATGCCGGCATGGCAAAGCTCTATAACTTCGGTCTCGTTCGAGGGTGGGCAAGCACGGATCTCACCGGTGCGTCTCAGTACGTCGCCGGATTGGACTCCGGCGATGAAACGGGAAAATTGGTGGGCATCCTGGCCGAGCAACACATGAAGAAAGGATTCACCAGTGCCCGCCAATGGGCCGAGACACTGCAAGAGGACTCTCTTAAAAAAGGTGCTTTTACCAACCTGACTCGACAAGTGTCGCGAGAGCGTCCCGAGGAGGTCGCCGCTTGGCTAAAGGAGCATGCGTCGAAAGAGTATGCTACTGATTCCCTCCGTCAACTGGGTGACAACTGGGGCGAACGAGACCCCGTTTCCGCTATTGAATACTTTGACGAATTACCGGCGGGGAAGGGGAAGCAGCAAGGCATTAGAGAGGTAATGCAGAGTTGGTCTCGGGACGATGCTGAAGCTTCTGGGAAATGGCTTAACGAGCAAGAACCCACAGCCGAGTTGGATCCTGCGGTAGCCGCCTATGCTCGCCAAGTTTCAAAGGATGATGGTGCGAGTGCCATGGAGTGGGCGGTATCTATAACTGAACCGGATCTACAAAAGAAGACCATCACACAAGTTGGGCACAACTGGTATCGGCAGGACAAAGAATCGGTCGAGGCGTGGTTGCCCGACAGTGGTTTGCCTGAGGCAACTCAGAACGCAATCAAGGCGCCGCCCAAGCAAAGTTGGTGGCAGTCCCTGAGGCCGGGGAAGTGATGAGCTGGGCCCTTAGCGTTCAAGTTTCGCTAAGTAAACTTCCGGCTCCTTGTTGAATTTCTTTAGGCAGGGTTTGCAACAGAACTTTACCGTAACTCCCTCGTGATTGTGGACGTAGGGTTCGCCCATGCCGCCCAATTCCTCGCCTGAAACGACGCAGACTTTCAGCGAATAGCCATCGGCTTTAGCGGAGGCGTTGTTTTCGGTGGCGTTTGAATCGCCAGCAGGTTCGGAAACCTGGGTCGAACAACTGGCGAAAATCCCAAGTGAAAGGCTGATTATAGATAGAAACGGAATGCTTTTCATATAGGCTGAAACTGATGCTTTGGAAGGTTTGCGTCAAGCAAGAGCATTCGATCGTACTTTCGTCTTTTGCTTCTTGAGGCTTGGCTTTTGGGATTCCAGATAGTTACTCTTATGGGTTATGGATGCCTTTTCTGAATTGTTGCTGACGACATTTGGAATTTTATCTTCGGCGCTTGTGGCTTTCGGAAAAGCCACCCAATGTCGTGCTCATCGTTTCCGATGACCAAGGCTATGGAGACTTAGGTTGCTTCGGTTCGAACGAGGTCAAGGCGCCCCATCTCGATCGTCTGTCGGAGGGTGGTGTCAAACTGACTGGTTTTTATGTTGCATGGCCTGCTTGCACGCCGTCACGGGGAGCGTTGCTCACCGGGCGTTATCCCCAGCGTAACGGCATCTACGACATGATACGCAACGAGGCTCCCGATTACGCATACCAGTACAAGCCCGGCGAATACGAGGCGACTTTCGAGCGAATAGGAGGTATGGATCGGTGTGAAATCCTTTTGCCCGCCGTACTTGGCAAGGCAGGTTACGTAAGTGGCATTTATAGGAAGTGGGACTTAGGTGTGCGGGCCACTACTCAAGACGAAGTCGTGCTGCAGGAAGTAGACTTGCCTCAGCAACACTTTTGGAGAGCCAACATGGGCGACTTCAAGGGGCGCCTCCGACACGAGCGTCCTCCCGTTGATTTACCGAAGTAAGCTTTTCTAAGGCTTCTTGGCCCTCAGGTTGCGGAAGGCGACGGTGCCTCCCTTGCCGTGGTGCTGGATGCCGAAATGCCCTTCGAGGGATTGCTTGTGCTCCACTTCGGCGACCAACTTGCCGTTTACGTAAGTCTTGATGCTTGGGCCCTTGCAGACCACTCGTACCTTGTTCCATTCCTCCGGTTTGAAGAGACCTTTTGAGCGTTCCTTGTACTCGGCGATCGTGTCTTTGCCCGGGT
>JACNJI010000510.1 GCA_014382645.1 Verrucomicrobiota bacterium
CACCATGCAGCCCTCGATAATCCATATAGTCGTCCTCCTTTTGATCGCGATTCGGGCTCTCGCCCATCCCGTTCCCGACAGTCCGAAGTGGCTGGTTTATCCCGGCGGTGCAGGTCCCGGCAAAGGCAAGCACGTCGTTCTCATCTCCGCCGATCAGGAATACCGTAGCGAACAATCCATGCCGATGATGGCGAAAATCCTGAGCAGGCATCCTGGCTTTGACTGTACCGTACTGTTTGGGGTCAACGAAGAGGGCGAAGTCGACCCGACCATGCCGGTCTACCCGAAAAAGGGGAAGGAGGACGAATTCAAGTCACACGATATTCCCGGCCTTGAGCATCTCGCATCAGCCGACCTCGTAATCTTTTTTACCCGCCTGCTGACCCTCCCGATCGCCCAACAGGAACAGATCGTCTCCTACCTCGATTCCGGCAAACCAATGATTGCGCTTCGGACTGCGAATCATGGATTCCGCGGACCTATTCCCTACGAGATTGATGGTAAAAGGGTGAACTTCGGAAACGACGTACTGGGAGGGTCCTTCAGGGGGCATCACGGTCGTTGGCATGCCGATTCAACCAGAGGCGCCGTTGTCGAAGAACAAAAGAATCATCCCATCGTATCCGGGGTCAAAGATATCTGGGGACCGTCGGACGTTTACCGGACATACAAGGAAGGAACCAGTCTTCCGGAAGGTTGCACCGCCTTGGTCTGGGGGCAGCCGTTGATGGGACGCAAACCCGACGATCTTCCGAATCAAAAAAAGGAACCGCTCCCGGTCGCCTGGTTCAAGACCTGGAAGACCAGCAAAGGCAAAAGCGCTCGCGTGTTCCATTCGACCATGGGCAGCGCCAAGGACTTGGAAAGCGATGGTCTGCGCCGCCTCGTCATCAATGCCACCTATTGGGGCTTGGGCTTGGAATCCGCCATTTCCCCGACCAGAAAAGTCGACTACGTGGGCCCCTACAAACCTCTCGCGAGTGGATTCAATTATGAAAAGCTCGGGGTCGTGCCAAAGTTTCCCGAAGCTTACAAATAGCAAACCCGTAATTTAACCTCATGAGTACGAATATTCATCCCCATAGCCTCCACCTGAAGCTCAACTCCTTAGTCGCTTTTGCCTCTTTTTTCGTAGTTGCCACCGTTGCCTCCGGGCAGAAGAAGGACATGCCGAGGGAGAATGTCATCGAGATCCCGGCAATTGGCGAGGGA
This sequence comes from Verrucomicrobiota bacterium, assembly GCA_014382645.1. Lineage (GTDB taxonomy): Bacteria > Verrucomicrobiota > Verrucomicrobiia > Opitutales > Seribacteraceae. Next base: position 1,213 of record JACNJI010000510.1, read on the forward strand.
CTCTGCTTCCATAACCTTTTCCAGTCCAACATGGTGCTGCAACGGGACAAGCCGATTCAAATCTGGGGATGGGCAAGTCCGGAAGAAAAGGTAAGCGTCTCCTTTGCCGATCAAACCCAAAGAGCAGAGGCAAACAAGGATCGCTTATGGAAGATCACTTTGCCCGCTATGTCGGCCAATGCAGAACCGCAAACACTTACCGTCAAAGGTAAGGCCAAGCTGCGGCATGCACCAAGCCACATCATCGACCTCGCTCCCACCTGTCTCTCGGCAGCCGGTCTTTCGGTCAAGGGAATGGAAGGCAAGAGCCTCTTGCCCGTCTTTCCCAAGGATTCCATGTGGCAACGTACTCTTTACTGGGAGCACGAGGGCAACCGGGCGGTCCGCAAGGGAAACCATAAGCTGGTCGCCATTCACTATACCCCGTGGAAATTGTACGATCTGAGCAAGGATCGCAGTGAATTGAACGACCTTTCCGAAACCATGCCTAAGAAAACCGATGATTTGCGGCTCGCTTACGAGACTTGGGCGAAACGCGTTGGGACCTTGCCTTGGAACGAAGTCAATGTGAAGAAGAGTAAGAAGCAAAAGATGAAATGAATCCCCAAACTTCGCGACCTGAAGCATATGTTGCTTTTTAAGGAAAAATGAACTCGCCATCGAGTTGATTTTTCTTTGTTACCCAAGACATCTACCCTTTCAAATTCATTATTCCAAAGATCTCATGACTACTGCCATTAAAAACTTCCACCTGATCGTTTTCTATTTTTCTTTATCCAAGCTCTGCTTGCTTAGCTACGGGGCCGGGGCCTTGCAGTTTCGCGTTCAGCAATTGTACAAGGACAATGTCGAGTCTTGTGCCGTGGGGGATATTGACAAGGACGGCGATCTCGATGTCGTTGCTGGCGAACGATTTTACCTGAATCCGGAATGGAAACCGATCAAGTTCCGGAGCATTAAGCCTTTTGGCAAAGACTACATGCAGGACAACGGAGATTACGTTTATGATGTCAACGGCGACGGTTGGCTGGATGTCGTAGCCGGTCAGTTTACGGTTTCCCCCTTGCTCTGGTTCGAGAATCCAGGAGAAAAGACCTTGGGCGGCGGCAAACTATGGAAGCAGCACACATTGGTGGATACCGGGGTGGGTCACAACGAGATCATCTTTTTTCGGGACATGGACGGCGATGGGGTACCCGAGTACATCGCAAATAGCTGGAATAGTAAAAACCCTATGTTGATTTGGAAGTTTTCAAAAGTCGATGGCGTACCAACTATGACTAAAAGTGTCGTTTCGGAGTCGGGCAATGGTCATGGACAAGGTTATGGCGACGTGAATGGGGATGGTCTGGAAGACATTGTATTCATGCAAGGTTGGTACGAACGCCCCGCCAAGAATGCCTTCGGACAGACTTGGAAGTGGCATAAGGATTTTACGCTGCCTCATGCCAGTTGCCCTATCTTGGTCCTTGATTTGAACAAGGATGGCAGAAACGATATGATATGGGGCAATGGTCATAATTATGGGCTGTATTGGCATGAACAACTCCAACCGAGCGAGGGAGGTAAGACCGTTTGGAAACATCATTTGATCGACAAGAATATCAGCCAGTTTCACGCCTTGGCTTGGGAAGACTTGAACAACGACGGCAACCCCGAGATCATTACCGGCAAGCGCTACTATGCCCACAGTGGAACAGATGCAGGGGCCAAGGATGAGATTGTGATCGTTTATTACCAGCCTCGTTTGGCTGAAGACGGGACGGTTACCTTTCAAAAGGAAATTGCCCACAAGGGCCAAGCGGGAACGGGTCTACAGATTCTTGTTGCCGACCTCAACGGAGACCGTTGGAAGGAGATTATCGTGCCCGGCAAGTCAGGTACTCATATTCTCTGGAACAAGGGAACGCTCTCGACCCCGAAGGAGTAATAGAAATCAATTAGTTGCTTGTACTCTTTTGCTCGGGCACTTTTCGGAGTTTATTTTAGTTGGTTAAATCGGGATCGTTTAGAGTTTTGTCTCATGGTAACTTGGATTATCGGACAAGACGATGACGTCGACGGCACATCATATTTTTTTCAATAGCTCTTTTCACTTATTCCTTATTTGCTTCAATTTCACTCTTATCTTATAGGCGACAAGCAGATTCTTGACAGGTTTTTTCAAGGATTCTCAATCGGACATTGCAATAATCGAGGTTTAACTTTCTTCCCCTTATGATCAATTCCATCGTAACTCATCCGGGTGGTGCCCACAAAGACGAGTTTCTTGCTTGTGCCGTCCTTCTGTCTAAAGACTCCCTGCCCATCTATCGTCGCGAACCGAACGAAGTCGACCTAGCTGATGAAACCATCGCCGTTCTCGATGTGGGAGGCGAACACGATCCGGAACGCAGCAACTTCGATCATCACCAGTTCCCCCGTGACATGGAACCGACCTGTGCCTTGTCCCTCGTGCTGCAACACCTTGGACTATACGAGGATGCTCGTGAATTCTGCTCCTGGTTGGAAGTCGCGGAGTGGTTTGATTGCCGAGGACCAAACGACACGGCGGAGTGGCTCGGGGTTGATCGCGAGATCATGGGTAAACTGAATTCACCCCTCGACATCACTTTATTACAGAGTTTCGGTAAACAGACCGAGCACCATCCGGGTGAGCCCATTTGGGAGGTGATGAGAATGATCGGAACCGACTTGGTCGGATACCTGACTTCTTTGCGTTCGCGTTTGGATTTCGTTGCCCAACATTGCGAAGTCTGGACGATGAAGGAAGGAGATGGCGGCTGGAAAGTTCTTTTTTTGCCTTACACGGAATCCTCTCCGGAAGAAGCTTCCGGTGTATTGGGTTGGCACGTCAAGGCGCTAGGGTTGGAGGATCAGGTTCTTGCCTTGGTCTATCCCGACAGCCGGGGAGAAGGCTACGGGATGCGGCGTTTCAATGACGATCAACGCCTTGACTTCAGCCAACTGGAGGAAGAAGCGGACATACGATTCGCCCACGCCCGAGGATTCATCGCCAAGACTTCAAGCACGGAGGTCGAAAGATTGAAAACTCTCGTATTGAAAGCGTATCGAGCATAACAACGACTCACCGTTCCTGAATGTTTCTCCGTATGTGCAATTTGAATAGAGTGTCGATCAGTTGTCGGCCTCGAGTTTGAGAAGATTTTCGGTTTCTATATCCCACTCGTAATTTTTTTCGCTCAAATTTTTCGCTATACGAGCGGCTTTAATGTTCAGCTCCTTCGCCTTGTCGGGGTCGGAATAGGAATCCGGGTCTTCCAATAGTTTGGTTATTTCTGCTTGATCTCCCTCCAAGGCTAAAATTTCTGATTCAATTTTGGCTACACCTTTTTCAAATTTCTTTCGTTTTGCTGACTCGATTTTTCTTTTTTCTGCTCCGAGCCGTCTTCTTTCCTTGGCGTTGACCACCCTTGTCTTCTCGCTTGGTTTCTTTGAAGCTTCAGGACTGGCGTTCCTCAGTCCTGCGACTAATCCCCCCTGCTCAGAAGTTGCTCCTGATTTTCTAAGGTAATAATCGTAATCCCCGGAGTAGGCGGTGGTTTTCCCCGTCTCGATTTGTATAGTGTGCTTGGCGACCGCTCGAATGAAGTGCACGTCATGACTCACGAATACGATAGTCCCCGTATAGCTTTGGAGAGCTTTGATGAAGGCATCGATACTCGGCATGTCGAGGTGTGTGGTCGGCTCGTCCAAGAGGAGCAGGTTGGGAGGGGCGAGCAGCAACTTGATCAAGGCCAAGCGACTTTTTTCACCTCCGCTCAAGACTTTCACTTTCTTGAAGACATCGTCGCCCCGAAAAAGGAACGCTCCCATGAGTGTTCGAACATTCACCTCGGTCATGTCGTTCTTGACTCGTTCCATGGCTTCTTCCAATGCGGTTCGTTCGAGATCCAGCACATCGACCCGTTGCTGGGAAAAATAACCTACCTCGACATTGTGCCCGAGTTCGCAAGTCCCGCCTTCAATGGGTATTATGTTGCCTAGTATTTTGAGAAGGGTAGATTTCCCCGCCCCGTTTGGTCCCACCAGCACAATGCGCTGGTGTTTTTCGATTTCCAGATCGAGGTTCTTGTAGACCACGAGGTCCCCATAGGCTTGTCGGACGTTTTTGCAGGTGGCTACCCTTTGGCCGCTGCGCTGAGGTTGGGGAAATTGAAAGGCGATGGTGGCTTCCGCGCTTTCGGGAGCCTCAATACGCTCCATCTTTTCCAGTTGCTTGATTCGGGCCTGGGCCTGCGTCGCCTTGGAGGCCTTTGCGCGGAAGCGCCTGACGAATGACTCCAGATGCTCGATCTCGCGCTGCTGGTTTTGGTAGGCGGCCAGATGCTGGGCTTCGCGTTCGGCTTTTTGCACGAGGTAGTTTTCGTAATTGCCGTTGTAGCGATGAAGCTTTCTGTGACTGATCTCGACTATGCCGTCGCAGATTGCATTGAGGAATTCACGATCGTGCGAAATGGTGAGTATGGCCCCGGTGTATCGCTTTAATTGACCTTGAAACCAGCCCAGCGTTTCGAGGTCCAGGTGATTGGTTGGCTCATCCAGCATCAGCAGAGCCGGTTCCATCACCAACAAGCGCGCGATCGGGACTCGCATGACCCAGCCACCGCTCAAGGAGGTTGCAGGTTT
>JACNJI010000281.1 GCA_014382645.1 Verrucomicrobiota bacterium
CCCCCTGGGGCCAACCGACCAGGGACAGATCTCCCACCCCTTCGACAGAATACGGGAAAAAGAGAAACGAGGCTTCGGCGACCAGCAGGGGGGACAGGGTGGACCCCGTATGCCGGCCCGTGCCCTTTTGCCACACGGTGGCAAAGCCGATCCCGGAGGGGAGGGCATTGACATTACTTTGGAGCAACTCACTGCCGAATGGCGCCTGTTGGCTGACCTCTATGCCTTTGCCATTCAGACCGACCGGGCTCGTTTCGGGGCCATTACCTTTTTGGCCGCAGGTGAGCGTATCCGACTCAAGGGGACCTACCAGTACGGTGGTCGCAAAATCTTCGATTTTGACGATGCCGGACAACACCGGGCATCCGGTTCCAAGGGATGCAGTCACGAGTGGTGGCACAAGTTCAACGAGAAGAAAGACAACGAGCAACTCAAGGCCCACGCCCACATGAAGATGCGTGAAGTAGCTTATTTCCTGAACTTGCTTGCCGGTCCCGATGCCCGCGAAGCCAACGGCAAGACGATTCTGGAAAATAGTTTGTTCACTATATCGACCGAGTCAGGAGACGGTCGGCACAACGACACCAAGCGTGAATTATCCGGCGTCTTTCATGCCATCAGTTCGGCCGGGGGTCGCTTCAAGACAGGAAGCATCATGGACCTCAATGCGGAGGCCATCGACGTCTACAACACCATGCTCACGAGCATGGGAGCAACGAGGCGCCTCGGGGACTCCAAGCGGGAAACAAACATGGTGAACCAGATTCGGGCCTGATGAGGTTCCCGTCAACCTTTTGCAGATCGAACTCATCTTCTGGAAGTCGTGACCAAGGACATCTCCGTGAGTTGATGGTCACCTTTAAGCTTATAAGCAGCTAGCTCCACTTTTTGATGAAATCCCCGACTGGCTTCATCGTCTTTCCTTTTATTGCTCTCACTTCATGGTCCGCGGACTGGCACCAAGGATCCGGTCCGACCGGCAATTTCCAAGTGGCGGAGGATGCTCCCCTCGCGTGGAGTGTTGCTTTAGATTATAATGTTTCCTGGAAATTGGCATTGCCGGAAACGGGACAGAGCACGCCGGTCATCGCTAAAGGGAAATTGTTTTTCACTACCTTTACGCCCGTTGAAATGGATTCCACTCTAGGCAAGGACATCCAAGCGTGGTGCTGTGATGCCTCTACTGGCAACGTCGACTGGAAGCGAGAGATTCCCGGAACGCATCCTCTCCGCCTTTCGGGATGCTTCAGCGACAGTTCGGCCCCCCCTGCGGTTTGCGATGGAAAGCGAGTGGTTTTCCTTAACGCTTCGGGAGCGATTACCTGCTTTGACCTCGATGGCAAAAAGAACTGGTCCCAGCCCTTTTTGAGTGTGGGTCGTTCGTTGCCTTTTCTGTATGAGAGCAGGTACGTTTATACGCGACAAATTTATCCTCCGGAGCCTAGTGGAAACTTTCCCCACAAGTATGCGGATTCTCCCAAGGATATGTGGACGCAATTACAGGCTTTGGACATGAAGACCGGTGAAATCGCCTGGACCTCCGAGTGCGGAGTAAACATGGGCATTTCGACTCTTCCCCAGATACGAGCAGATGGTCGTGGGGTCGCCGTCGTCGGGCGGGGTGGGGGACATGGTCCGCCGGAAAGGCCTTTCGGGATTTCCATGGTCGACCTCAAAGACGGCAAGACCCTTTGGACTTTACCGATTGAGGGATTCATGGCCACGATGAGTTATCGACTGCACAGGGGACGCGTCCATATTTTCCATGGAGGTGAGCATTTGTCCGTGGATGAAATGACAGGCGAGGTCGTGAAACGCGTTTCCATTGTAGGTGAGGTGTCGGTTTGCCGAATGAAGGACGGTCTTCGCCATGTGCGAAAGGAAAGCCTGGGGGCCTCAAAAAAGAATCGGATGATTACCCAAGGTTCCAACCTTTTGGCGGGGCGTCACCATTACTTCCGTAGTTACGTGCGACCGTGGTTAGGGCGAGTCGACGTTGAGTCGGGAGCAGTGGAGTACCTAGAACTCCCGCTACAAGTTTCCCGAGTTCAGGGCAAGGCCGATGAATTTCAATGGTTCTTGACGCCGATGGGGAAGAAAGGTCCGGCCATGAAAGATCAATCGATTGCCTCTAACGACATGAAGAATTCTCGCGGTTTCAAGGTGGTGGGGGACAAGCGTTCCCACGGAAATGGTTGGGGGCATGTGGCTTCTCCTACGCCATCGGTGGCCGGAGACCATCTCTATGTGCCGGTGATGAACGGTACAGTCTATGTGATTGCATTGAATTCCTCCAAACTGGATGAGGACGCGATTGTCGCGATCAATGACCTCGGCCCCGCCGGGCGGTCTTGGACACGGGCCAGTATTTCCTTTGCCAATGGGCGAGCTTTTGCTCACACCATCCGAGAACTGATCTGCATCGGCGAGTAGGTCTATCTCACCAAAACTTCAATCCAATGAATATCAAACGTTCCCTCTTTCTCCGAATAGTTTCCATGTCCGTATTGTCGGCTTTCCTGTTCGGGAGTTGCCTGCTTGCTGCCAAGCCCGAGGGCAATCTGGAAGTCTTGAGCTACAACGTCTGGTACGGGTTCACCAAGAAACCCGAGCGCAAGGCGGGCTACCTGGATTTCGTTAAGGAGCGGAAACCCGATGTGGTTTCCTTGCAGGAGTTGAACGGTTACACGCCTGAACAGCTTGCTTCCGACGCCAAGTCATGGGGGCATGAACACAGCGTCCTGCTGAAGGAAAAGGGATTTCCGACCGGCATCACTTCCAGTCAACCCATCACTGAAGTCCGCCGAACGTTCGAGGGGTTTCATCACGGACTTATAAGGTGTCGCACACATGGCATTTATTTTTACGTCATGCACCTTCATCCCGGTCACTGGGAGATTCGGTTGAAGGAGGTCGATCTGTTGCTTAAGGACCTCGCCACTTTACCCAAGGATGCCAAAGTTCTCATGGTGGGCGATTTCAATACGTTTTCCCCTCGGGACAAGAAAGTCTACGATTCGAGCGAGGACATGGTGCCTTTCTTCCGTCGCTTGGACAAGCGATGGAAAAGTAACCGAAACCTCCGTAACGACGAATTGGACTACCGTCACCTTCAGCGTCTCGAGGATGCGGGCTTGACGGATCTCGTTGCAGCCAAGCGGGAGCGCTTCCTCGGCACTTTCCCGACAAAGATTCGCCCGGATGAGGATATGGGGCCTCCGCGGCGATTGGACTACCTTTTCGCTAGTCCCAACCTAGCCAAAGCTTGTCGTTCAGCCTCTTGTATCGTTACGGAGCGCACAAGTATTCTTTCCGACCATTATCCTGTCGGCGCCAAATTTGTGTTTCCCGTGCAGTAAGGAATTGGCGCTCCTCGTTCCGCAATCCTATTTCCAGGTGTTGTCGGCGAGAGGTTTGCCGTTGGTGGTGAGGATTTGGAAGTGATGGAAGCCCGCCTTCATCCCCGAGTAGCGCCAGACTACCTTTTTGTCGCGAGTTACCTCGAAGAGCTTAACGCTGTCGCCCTTTGCGTGATAGCTGGTGATCACGGTATTGCCGTTAGGGAGGCGTTGTACTCCACAGGCATCGTCGAAGAGTTTTTCGCCGATGTCCTCGTTGGTCACGCTCCAGACGATTTTCCCTGCACCGTCGACCTCGATGATGCGATTCCCGTTGGTGCAACCGATTAAGGTGTTGCCATTCTTTAGGCGTATGGCGGTGAAAGGCCAGTCGCGCTTGCCGCGACCGCGATCATCGGTGGGGAAGGTTTTCAGGACTTTGCCCGTCTTCGGGTCGTACTCCTTTACGGCGAAGTCCAAGAGGTGAGGGGCGATGTAGTTTCCATTGGGCAGAACGCGGAGCATGCGGGTCTGCATGTGGGCATTCTGTTTTTGGCAGGCGAGGGGAGTGTTACGTAGGATTTCTCCCTTGCGGTTGATTACTACTGCTCGCGGTTCGGGACCGAGTTCAGAGACGAGAAACTTGTCGTCATCAAGAGGTACGACGGTGCTGACTTCCTTTTGTCCTCCCTTGTACTGGAAGAGGAACTTCTTGGTTTTGCGGTCGATCTCGACCACTCCGCCATTGGGAAAACCCTTGGTGCCGTAGAGGGCGAGCAATACGTTGCCGTTTGGTAGAACCCAACCATCGCTGGCGGGTAGGTCGATCCGCCATTCTACCTTGCCGTCCTCACCGACGATTACTGTCTTGTTGGCTTTGCCCACGCCGATGAAGGAATGGCGAATTTCTTCAGCACTGGTTGATGCCGCGGTGACCGCTAGCAGAATGATGGATGCGAGAAGGGGGAATGAGAAATGGTGAAGTTTCATAGAGGAGTTGTGTGGATTTGGATAAAGGATGACAAGAATCCGAGTCTCTTTCTTTTTTGCGAACCTTAAATGGTAGCGGTTGGCTTTTCCCTTGCATGCGCTTCCCGTATGATGGACTCGATTACTTATAAATTTTCAATGTACTATGTTCACTGTGAATTGTTCGTAATCGATGGCGGTCGATTCTTTTGGTTTGATGAATTTGTGAAGGCGGAGCAAATTGACATTTGAGTATGCGATGTCTTCCATTGGTATTGTTTTGTCTGATTCCGGCAGCTAATGCCGAGAAGGCGAATCAGTTCGGCGAAGTAGCTTGGGCTTTCGAGACGGGTTCTCCCGTGCGTTCCTCACCGTCGATCGGAGGAGCCGGAACAGTTTTTGTTGGATCCGTAGACAAGAAGGTCTATGTCTTGAATGGGGCAACGGGAGAAAAAAAAGTGGGAGTTCGTTACCGGGGGCGAAGTTCTGTCGTCTCCATCGATCGGGAGTGATGGCACAGTTTACGTGGGTTCGGTGGACAAGAAAGTCTATGCCCTGGGTGGAGAATCGGGAATCAAGAAGTGGGAATTCTTAACTGGAGACAAAGTCTATTCATCTCCTACGATCGGAAAGGACTGCAGCGTGATTGTCGGTTCTTCGGATGATCATCTTTACGCATTAGACGGAAGGACGGGAGAGAAAAAATGGGCTCTTAAAACAGGGGACGTAGGTTCTTCTCCGAGCATCGGTCTGGACGGTACTGTATACGTCGGATCTCTCGATACGAAGCTTTATGCCTTAGACGGGAAAACGGGGAAGAAGAAATGGGACTTCAAGACGCAGGGCCGAATCGGTTCCTCTCCCGCTATCGGTTTGGATGGTACCATTTACTTCGGATCCGTGGATGACAAAGTATATGCTCTGAACGGTGAGACCGGAGAAAAAAAGTGGGAATTCAAAACGGGTGGAAACGTGGAAGGTTCTCCTGTCGTTGGACCGGGTAACGTCGTCTACTTCGGGTCGGAGGACAAAAAGGTGTATGCTCTCGATGGTCGGACCGGCGATAAATTTGGCAGTTCGAGACGAAGGGCAAGGTGCGATCTACTCCCGCGATTGGGCTGGACGGCGTAGTTTACGTAGGATCGGAGGATAAGAACTTTTATGCCTTGGACGGGCAGACGGGCGAAAAGAAATGGTCCATTGGCATGGGCGGCAAGATAGAGTCGTCTCCTGCCATCGGTTCCGATGGAACGATTTACGTGGGTTGTTGGGACAAGAAGTTATATGCCATAGCCAGTAGTTCCCGTGGAACGTCGGAGAGCTCTTGGCCGCAGTTTCGCCAAGGTTCGCGAAGGGCCGGGTTTGTAGATCTTTCCCGCATTAAGTATCCCTACCTTCACATCGGTGATTAAATAGGGGTTGCGCGTTCGTTGACTGGCTCTCTCGGGATGCCGGGGCGTTGCGGGGGGGTGGGGTGGTCGTCGGGCCCGGTGAGGGCACCGGTATTTCGGATGCGGCCCCCCAACGCGTTCATTGCGGCGACGGTCCCGAAT
>JACNJI010000419.1 GCA_014382645.1 Verrucomicrobiota bacterium
AGCAGGTCAAGGGACGCGTGGGCAGCGGCGCAGGCGAGGGGGGAGCCGCCGACGGTGGTGCCGTGCGAGCCAGGCTTGCCGAGGTCGGCGTGGGATTCATGCACCCATATGCCCCCGATGGGAAATCCACCACCAAGCCCTTTGGCTAAGGCGATTGCATCAGGCTTTATTCCGGCACTCTCGTAGGAAAAAAAACGGCCGGTTCGACCCATGCCGGACTGTACCTCGTCAAGCATCAGCAAAATCCCTCGCTCGTCGCAGAGTTGGCGAATCCCGCGAAGGACATCGTCGTCCGTTTCGCGAATCCCTCTTTCCCCTTGGATTGGTTCGATAAGTACGGCGGCGGTATCTTCGTCCAATAATGCCTCAAAACTTGCGAGTTCGTTGAATTTCGCAAAAGTGAAACCCGGAGCGAGCGGAGCAAATCCACTACGAATATTTGAGCCTGAAGTGGCTGACATTGCCCCGTATGTTCTTCCGTGGAAATCTCCTTCCGCCGTTACGATTTTGACGATTTTCCCTTCTTCTCCCCCTGCTTTGCTACACCCGTATAGGCGAGCCAATTTTATGAGAGCTTCGTTTGCTTCTGCTCCGCTATTGCAAAACAGCATCCTTCCGGTGCCGGCTTTTGCCGTTAACCTTTCCGCGAGGCGAGCTTGTTCTGGAATCGCGAAAAGATTCGTACAATGGACGAGCTTTGCCGCTTGTTTCTGCACGGCGTTTACCCACTTAGGATGCGAATGGCCTAGGCAAGTTACCGCGATGCCCGAAGAGAAATCGAGATACTCATTGCCTTTCACGTCCCAAATGCGCACACCTTCTCCACGATCGAATGCTACGGGAGGAGCTGCATAATTACTTATGAGACAGTGGCCGTATTCAGTAATGTCCATATGGTTCGCGGAGTGTTTCCTTAGTGCACGATTTCAGTACCGATGCCCGTGTCGGTAAAGATTTCAAGAAGTAGGCTGTGCGGGTAACGACCATCGACTAAGTGAACCCGACTCACTCCTGCTTGCAGTGCTTCCACCGCGCTATTCACTTTCGGAAGCATGCCTTTGGCTATGATTCCGGCTCGCCTTAGTCGTTCCACATCGCCTACGGGCAAGCTCGATATTAGGGTGTCGGGGTTCTCCGGATCGCGGAGCAAGCCCGGCACGTCGGAAAGGTACACCAGTCGCCGAGCTCGCAGACCAATCGCGATTTTCGCAGCGGCGATATCTGCATTCACGTTGTGGCAGACACCCGAAGAGTCTGCTGCTGTGGAAGAGATTATCGGCACCTTTCCGTTGTCGAGAGCTTCGTCTATCGAGTCTACGAGTACTCTGGTGATTTCACCGACAAAGCCAAGGTCGGGATCGGAGTCAAGTTTTACACATTGCAGGACTGCCTTTCCCGGGAGTCGTTCCGCTTCGCAAGCGTTCTCCTCGACGAAGGCAGCAATCTCTCCGTTTATATCGACGTTTAGTACCTCGTCGACAATTTTGATTGCTCGAGAGTCCGTAACTCGGAGTCCGTCAATGAAAGCCGACTCGATTCCGCGCTCATTCATAGCTCGCGTTATTGCCTTGCCGCCACCGTGTACAACGACCACGCGGATGCCGACTGAATTCAAAAAAACTATATCTCTGGCTACACGCGATCGGGTTTTAGGATCGGGCGCGTCCATGAAGCTACCGCCGTACTTGACGACAAAGGTGGAACCTCGAAAATGGCGCACATACGGGAGGGCCTCCACCAATACGGCAGCCTTGGCCTGAATGGCCTCAATCTCAGCGTTATCGCTCATTCGCTCTTATTGAACTCTACGTAAGCTACGCTTAGATCGGTGGTCAGCAAGTTGCACGTCCCTCGCCCCAGGTTGAGGTCGAGATGAATAGCAAACTCTTTTTCGGCGACTACTTCTTTCCACTTATCCTTGTTCCGAGTGAGGGCTTTGCCTTTGGCGAGAACGGGGACTTCATTATAGAAAAGCTCCATTTGGGAGAAATCGACTCCTACCTTCGCATATCCAGCTGCATCTACAATTCGTCCCCAGTTAGGGTCGGAACCGTACCACGATGTTTTGACAAGGAGGGAGTTGGCAATGCTTCTAGCAACTTTTTCCGCTGCGGCGTCATTCGGTGCCCCTTTTACGACGAGCTCAATGAGCTTAGTGACTTTTTCCCCGTCTCCAATCATTTTGCGAGCGAGACAGGCACAGACTTTTTCAACCGCAGTCTGGAAATCGGCCAAAATATCCGGAGTTTTTTCCGAAATGTCTACATTGGAAAAACCGTTGGCGAGAGCGAGGACGGTGTCGTTGGTGCTCATGTCGCCATCGATTGTGATGCGGTTGAATGTTTTATCGGCGGCTGTTTTAAGAGTGTCTTGGAGGAGTTGGGAAGGCAGGCTGGCATCAGTGACTATGAAGGCGAGCATGGTTGCCATGTTTGGCTCGATCATGCCGCTTCCTTTTGCCACTCCTGCAACTCGGACTGTCCCATCGGTCGTCTCGAACTCTGCTAGACAGGACTTTGTAGTGGTGTCGGAAGTAAGAATGGCCTGCTGGAAGCCCATTCCGCCGTCGACTCCGTCCTCGATGTCTTGGACGGCATCGCGAATACCGGCTGTGATGCGACTCATCGGCAAGGGTTCACCTATTCGGCCGGTGGAGCAGACGAAAACTTGTTCAGGTTTCAATCTAAGCTGTCGAGCGACTTCCGAGGCCATGGTTCTAGTATCCACTTCACCTTGTGGGCCTGTGCACGCGTTGGCGTTACCGCTATTCGCTACGATGGCATGGAATTCATTTCCTTCAGCAAGTATGGTCTGCCCATGAAGAACCGGAGCGGCTTTTATGTCGTTTGTGGTGAATACGCCGGCTCCCGAACAGGGTCTTTTCGAGTAAAGGATACCGAGGTCGATGCGGCCATCTCGTTTCCCTCGCACATCGCAATGTATGGCTCCGCAGAAAAATCCAGAGACTTCGGTAAGCCCATCGACGTTCTCGTAGAATTTCATGGCAGCCCAGCAGTTTCTTCGAAGCCCGAGCAAACGTTCATCGCTTGTACGGCTTGTCCGCCGGCGCCCTTGAGCAGGTTGTCTTCGGCGGAAGTAAGAATATAGCGCCCAGTCCGTCCGTCTGCCACCGCGGAGAAATCGATTCGGTTGGTGCCGTTGACGTGGGCAACGTCGGGGAACTCGCCACTGGGCAGGATTTGAGTGAAAGGCCTGCCGGCATACTTTTGTTGCCAACAATTCTCGATTAATGGGGTGTCTAGTTTACCCTTTGCAGGCACTGAGATGGTGGTGGCGATTCCCCGATTCATAGGTGCGAGATGTGGATGGAAGGAGACTACTACTTCCTCGCCGCAGGCTATGCCGAGCTGCTCTTCGATTTCAGCAAGGTGACGATGTTTTGGCAGACCGTAAGCTGCTGCACTTTCGTTTCTTTCGCAGTACAAGAGTTTTTCCGATGCTTGTCGACCTGCTCCGCTAACTCCGCTGAAGCTGTTGATGACAATCCCTTCTGCTTCCACTAATCCTGCTTCGAGCAAAGGGACCAATGGGACTAGAATGCTGGTGGGGTAGCAACCCGGTGAAGCTATGAGCTTGCTCTTTTCCCAAGTTAGTTCGTGGAGCTCGGGAAGTCCATACATGGCTTTCTTCAAAAGTTCCGGGGCAGGGTGGGGGATACCGTAGAATTCCTCGTAAAGTTTTGGACAAGAAAGTCGAAAGTCTGCACTCAAGTCGATTACGCGTTTGCCCGCCTCCACCAACGGACTCGCGTATTCGGCAGCCGTGCCGTGCGGTAGTGCCAAAAAGAAAATGTCCAGATCATCGCGTTGGGCAAGTTCGTCGGGATCGGGCGAGGAAAAAGACAGGTGTGGGGCCTTCCCTCGCATCCTAGGCAGAGCAACTTCCACCGGGGATCCCGCCAAGCTTCTGGAGGTGACAGCCGAAAGACATATGTTCGGATGTACAGCCAGAAGGCTTACCAGTTCTCGACCGGAATATCCGGATGCTCCTATAATGCAGGCGTTCATGGGCAAAAGTAAAAGTTTATGACTTGTTAGTCAAAGGTGGCATAATAAAAAAAACAAAAACCCTCCGGATTTTTATCCGGAGGGTTGAAATTGTTTTCTATAAAAGCGTTTAACGCTTGGAGAATTGGAAACGTTTTCGTGCTCCGGGTTGTCCGGGTTTCTTTCGCTCTTTTTTGCGAGGATCTCTCCGGAGGTGTCCAGCTTTCTTGAGGGTCTTCCTTAACTCGGGATCCATTTTCTCAAGTGCTCTTGCGATGCCATGTCGAACTGCCCCGGCTTGTCCGGAGCAACCGCCCCCGCTAACGTTTACGATTAAGTCTATGCTATCGGACATTTCAACCTCTGCGAGAGGTCCGGCGACGGTCTTGCGCAACTGGGACGTGGGAAAGTATTCGTTTACTTCTCGTCCGTTTACGGTGAAGCTTCCTGCCCCCGCAATAAGGCGGATTCGAGCCGTGCTAGTCTTACGGCGACCTGTGGCAATGTGTGTATCTTCTTTTTTCTTAGGGCTCATTTAATCTATCGAGGTGGCTTTTGCTAAATATTCAAGGGTTGTGGTGACTGAGCTTCGTGAGGATGCTCAGGACCAGCGTAAATTCGAAGTTTTGTAAGTAATTGGCTAGAAAGTTTGTTTTTGGGCAACATTCCTTTGACCGCATTCATGATGAGAAACTCGGGTCGTTTTTTCCTGAAGTCAGCAACATTACGGTATTTCTCCCCACCCATGTAACCGCTGTAAAACATATATTGCTTCTGCTCTTCCTTCTTTCCCGAAAGCTTTACTTTTTCAGCGTTTACAACGATGACATAGTCTCCTGCATCAATGTGTGGAGTGAATATCGGTTTGTCGCGACCTCGCAATACATTTGCCACCTTTACGGCAAGCCGTCCAAGTATTTGGTCAGAAGCATCTACGATTCGCCAGTTTCGGTCGGTTTCTGCACCGACCTTAGCCAAGGTTGTTTTCATGGTAAGGAAGAATAGGGAAAAACAATCTATATTATGTTCTCTTCTCGTCTCGTCAATTCCGTTTTACCTAATACTTCGATCTCCACTTCTGTGATCAATATGGTCCCGAACCAAGTTGATCCATGGTGTTCTTGTAGAATTCATACCCATATCCAATCAAGCGATCACTTGAGTCAAAAACAACTGGCATGTAGTTTTTTTCCACATTACTATCGGCAAGGGTTCCTTCGTCTCCTCCGGGGCGGTACTTGTAAAACCAAACACTCCCCCAGCTCTCGCCTTCTATGTAATTGGCTACACCTGCTAGCTTAAAAACCTGTCCTTTGGTCATGCCGGGTTGCAGACCCATTAGGTTCTTGATGTTCTCGTTGACCTGATCTTCTCCCGAGGCAAAAGGGTTCATTCCCGTGTTCGAGCAGGCAGTCATGAATAGGGCAGCGACAACTATTGCCCATGTTAGTAAAGAGGGTAGCGTTGGGCGTTGAACATTCATATCTTTTCATTTAGAAGCACTTTTTGCAGGTCTGCAATCCCTTTTTATGCAAGTTGTCATTCCTGCAACTGACCCTTTTCCATAAGGTTTGCATGCGGAGTGTTATTTCGGCAAGTATCGAAGCCATGTTTATCTTTAATCGAGTTTTTGCTTTCTGCTTGCTCGTTTACTCTGTCGCGGGCCTTTCTTGTTTGAACGCTCAAGAATTTGTGACCCTTAGCAGTTTGCAAGGCGTTTCGATTCGAGCCGTGGTCGAGAAGGTGGAACCCGATCACGTTATTTTGCGACGAGAGGACGGGGTTCGGTTCAAGTCCCCTTTGAATTTATTTGATTTAAATAGCC
>JACNJI010000306.1 GCA_014382645.1 Verrucomicrobiota bacterium
TGACCTGTTGCCGCGTCTTGGTGAGCGGGCCGATGATCTCCACGAAGTTGCCGTCGGGATCCTTCAGCATGAGTAGGCGGACGTCCTGCGGGAGTCCCTCGGCGAGTCGCTGCGGGCTTTGGGCGTAGGGCTTGATGCCCGCCTTCTTGGCCCGCTCGAGAACGGCGTCGACGTCGGTCACGAAAATGCTGACGTAGGAAAACCCTGCGGTGGTATGGATATGGCGTTGCTTAATAACGGGGGCGGGCTTTTCACTCTTTACCTGCATGACCTTCAGTTTAGTTGCGGTCTCATCTTCACCGAGGACGAGAACGTGAATATCGAGAGCGGCGCCATCGGTGAGGCCGACCTTCTTGGAGAAGTCTCCCGCGACCTTGAAGCCTTCCACCTCCTTGAAACCGACCACGTCCTTGTAGAAGGCGATAGATTTCTCGAGATCAGAGACAACCACTCCGAGGTCGATGGTCTGTTGAGCGAACGGGCCGGCGGGTTTGGCTTCCTCGTCCTTGGCGAGGAGAGCAAGGGGAAGGATCGTTACAAATGGAAGAATGGAGAGGAGTTGCTTGAACATGGTTAAGATCGAGTTAAGATTCGTTGATGGTTGTAAACCTAGAAAGAGTAAAGCTTCGGAAGATGGTTTGGAAGTTTCTTCAGGTTTGAAACCCGAATTATTGAAAGCAAGCGATTGTCTTTTGCAGGGCCTCGACCAGTCGATCCACTTCCTCCGTCGTGTTGTAGAAGGCAAAGGATGCCCGGGCGGTGGCGGTGAGACCGAGGTGCTTCATGAGAGGTTGGCAGCAATGGTGACCCGTTCGGATGGCGATGCCCTCGGCATCCAGAAAGGTGGCTATGTCGTGCGGGTGGATGCCGTCGACAGTGAAGGAAATGACGGCGGCCTTGCCGGGCGCATGTCCATGAATGGTGAGGCCGGGAAGGGCTTCCATTCCGGTTGTGGCATGCTCGAGCAGGGCATTTTCGTGGGCCGCTGCCGCGACCAGATCGAGGGTGCCGAGGTATTCGATGGCGGCACCGAGACCGATGGCGCCCTCGACGTTGGGCGTGCCCGCCTCGAAGCGTTGGGGTGGGGGAGCGAAAGTGGTTTCCTCGAAGGTCACTTCGTCGATCATGTCGCCTCCGCCTTGATAGGGCGGCATGTCGGCGAGCAGTTCTCTCTTGCCGTAAAGGACTCCGATGCCCATCGGTCCGAATACCTTGTGCCCCGAAAAGGCGAAAAAGTCGCAATCGATGTCGCGGAGGTCGATTGGCCCATGAGGAATGCTTTGGGCGCCGTCGATCACGGTGACGACGCCACTTTCCTTGGCTTCCGCTACGATTGCAGATACGGGGTTGACTGTGCCGAGCGAGTTGGAAACGTGGCAGAGCGAGAGAAGCTTGACTTTTGGCTGGTCGAGCAGGGAGCTAAGGGCGTCGCGGTCGAGAGATCCATCCTCAAGGATGGGGACGACTTCGATCTCGATCCCCGTTTGTTTCTTCACCAGTTGCCAAGGCACGATGTTGGCGTGGTGCTCCATGGTAGTGAGCACGACGACGTCCCCTTCACCAAGGTGAGTGCGTGCGTGACTTTGGGCGACTAGGTTGAGTGCTTCCGTGGTTCCGCGAACGAAAATGATTTCATCGGCCTCCACATTGAGATGATCGGCGATGACCTTACGGGCATGCACGTAGGCGGTTTCCGCTTCCTCCGCGAGAGCGTAGACACCACGATGCACGTTGGCGTTGGATTTCCGATAGTGGTTGGCGATGGCATCGATTACGCCGTTGGGCTTTTGGGAGGTAGCCGCGTTGTCGAGGTAGGCAAGGGGTTTTCCCCGGAAACTTTTTCCGAGGATGGGGAAGTCTCGGCGGACAGTCTCAGGATCGAAAGAGGTAGTCATGGCTTCGAGACGGCGCGGTCAAAGACAACGCCAGCGGCGTCGATGGCTTGATGGGTGGCTTGGTCTTTGGTTAGCGTCACAAGAATAAGATGACGTCGACTTTCCGCTTTGGCGAGATAGGTTTTTTCTTCACGATCCGACATTTCCGTATCCTAGCGTGTTTCTGTAATGCCTACAAACTGCAAAGCCCGCTGAGTGGACTTTTCGAAATTAAACTTGAGAACTGATGCTACTCTGGCGAAATGAGTTCGGAAATGATCTGCCAAGTTCCGAAGATGTGATTTCCATCTTTTAAGGAAAAGTAGATACGCGTCATTTCGTGGGTGCCGTTTTGCATCTTGAATCTAAAGTTTACTTCGCAAGTACCTCGTTGAATACCAAGTTTGCTCTCCGTAATGAAACGTTTACGGTCTTGCGGGTGAATTCGTGATTTGAAGAAATCACTGTCTAACAGGTCTTCTTTGTTGTATCCCGTTATTTCGATTGCGTTGTCGGAAACGTAACTTCCCAAGTAATGGCCTCCTTTGATTGTCGACTCGAACAGCATAAGTCGAAGATTTCCAAGGATGTCCATGGACTTGGATAATTGCCGACCTAGAGTCGTGAAGATTTCCTCGATCGAGCCATTGATGCCGGGTTTGATGAGGTGTTCATGTCCATCTAAGTGCTTCTGGATGGCGAGCCGAGCGATTTGAGAGATAGACCTGTTTTCGTCGAAGGATTGCTGAGAAAGAATCTTTCTTTCGGTTTCGTTTAGGAGTACCGAAACCTGTGCCGTCAAGTTGTCTTTTCTTGGCATATTTATAGTTTTTTATACTATAAAGTTGAATTGGATTTATGCAAACTGAATTTCCAATTAATCAGCCAAAAGTTCCATGGGGAATAACAACTTTTGACTCGATTGCCTATGGGGTGATCTGACGGCGGGATAAGAGATAATCCCGCTGTTAATGAAATTTCTACTTACCGGTGAAACCCGCATCGCAAGCGGTGCTCTGCCGGCACTACCTGTATATTATCTTCGCGTCCGGCAGGGCGGCTTGCAATTTAGCTGCGCCGTCTTCCGAAACTTTCGAATTCCAGAGATATATTTCCTTGAGCGATGGTATGGAAGCCAAGGTTTGCATTCCCTTATCGGTGACTTCGGTTCCAACGAGGTTAATGTACCAAAGAGAAGGTAATTTATTGAGTGGAGTGAGGGCGTCGTCTCCCACAGAGGTCATTCGCAGGCTAAGCCATGTCAAGTTGTAGAAACTCCGGAGAACTCCCATTCCACGATCCGTGACCTTCGTGCGGGAGAGGTCGAGATGCGAAATATTATTGCGAATATTGCTGAATCTTTGAAGAGCGGAATCGTCGACATTCGGGGCGTTGGATGCAAACTCGACTCGAAGGAGCGAATGCTTTTGCGACAAGGGCGTAATGAACGCCCCTGTTTTTTCGGCGGCGGCGATTTGAGGTTTCCCCACGGCGCGGGCTCCTTTAGCCAGTTCGTCAAGTGGTGTGGCTTTGTGAAAGCTATTTGTGGCGGTTGCAGTTGTAGGTGCTTGAACTGCGTTGGGGTCGACTGCGGTGGCGGCGGCTTTCGGGAGAGCTCCTTCCAGAATCCAGCGTTTAATTGCGTCTATTTGCTCGGCAGCGAGCGAGTCGCCCTTAGGTGGCATGATTTCGGTGTCGTCGGCTTCCTCGGGGTTAACCAGAATATAAAGAGTGCTTTCCGCTATGTTCTTGGAGAGCACCACGGGACCGTCGAGGGTTCCCTTCATGATCAACTCATAAGTGTCTAAACGTAGACCGGCCTTTGGGTTGATGGTTCGCCCGCTTTTCACATAGGGTTCGCCGTGGCAATCGAGGCAGCGTTTCGCGAATATCGGCTTAATGTGCGTTTCATAGTCCACGGGTTGACCTGGAGCAGGCAAGGATCCACCTGCTGCGGTTGCGGTTGCGGTTGCGGTTCCGTTGGCACTTGGTTTACTTCCTTCTTCAATCCAGCGTGTGAATACGCCTATTTGTTCGGGTGTGAGTTTATCTCCTTTCGGGGGCATTATATCGGAGTCGTCCTCAGCCAGAGTTATTAGTTCGATCAAGACGCTTTCCCCGACATTTCCCGGCTTGACAACCGGACCGTCGAGGGTGCCCTTGAGCACCATTTCGTAGGTGTCGAGACGTAGACCTGCTTTGGGATTGATGGTTTTTCCGTTCTTTAGGAATGGCGCTCCATGGCAATCGATGCAGCGATCTTGAATAATCGGTAGCATGTGGGATTGAAAATCAATGGGTTCACCGGGTGCGGGCATCCCGCCGCCGGCAGGCATGCTGCTGGGGTCCACTCCCAATGGAGCTATCTTGTGGCTGAAAAATGATCCTGACCTAAGCCGAGAGGATTCCGGTTCGGCAGGAGGGGTAGGACTAGGTTCAGGATTACTAGGAGGAGTGGGAACAAGTTCTTCGGGCTGAGCGGGTGCGACGGGAGGAACGCCTTGCAGGACACGTTTTTTGCTTACCGCATCACTGCAATAGCGTTGGTCTTCCGGCTGCAGTGATTCGTAGGGAAGTGCGAAACGTTGGCCGTCCTGACCTTCAATGTATATTTGATTCCCTTTGTAGCCAATGAATCTAGCAGTCATCGAATGGCCTTGAACCGTATTGAATGTACGGAAAGGCTCGACCGCCTGTGCGGTACTTGGCGCAATCAACAATATGATTGCGATTGATAAGGTGGCGATCTGCTTCGCCATCGGTATTCTTATTCTCGACCTTCCTAAGCGAGGATGTCGAGGATAGGTTCGCCTTTATGAGCTACTGTGAACGGGCGTCCGGATGGCGAATATTGAATTTCATTTAACGGCAATCCCAGAGCGTAGGCGATTGTGGCATTCAAGTCGGGCGGTTTGACTGGGTTTTCGGCCACTTCTTTGCCGTTCTCATCAGTTTTTCCATAAGCCGTGCCGCCTTTGATTGCGCCGCCGGCCATAAAGGCGGAGAAAGCTTTGGGCCAGTGATCACGGCCATTGCGGGGATTGATTTCGGGAGTGCGACCAAACTCGGAGGTGAGCACTACAAGAGTTTCTTTCAGCAGTCCTCTGTGTTCAAGGTCGTATAGCAAAGCACTAAGAGCTTGGTCGACTTCCATACAGTTTTCGCCGACACGATCGAAATTTTCGTCATGGGTGTCCCAACCGCCACGAGTCACCTCTACGTAACGAACTTGGTTTTCGATCAATCGACGAGCAAGCAAACAACCTTGAGCAAAGTTCGATTCGCCATAGAACTCCTGTATGTTTTTGGGCTCTTGCGCGATGTCGAACGCTTTCAGGTCTTCGCTTCTCATGAGCTTGACCGCATCCTTGTAAAGATCTGAATAGGCTCGTACCTTCTTTTGAGGAAAACGACCGACAAACTTGGTGTTCATCTTTTCGGCCATGGCAAGACGTCGACCAAAACGGTCCTCATTCAGGTAGTCGGCCATCTTACTGTTGGCGAGACCAGCCTTTGGACTACCAATGGGAAGCGGACCGAACTGAGATTCGAGGAACCCAGCCCCTAATTCATTACTGCCTCCCCCGATTCGAACGTTCATCGGAATGGTACGGTTGATTGGCCCGGACATCTTGGCTACCCAGCTTCCAAAGGTTGGGTGCACAATAGTACCACGCTTTTCATAGCTTGTATGCATCAGATATCCGGCCTGCTCGTGGGCGCCTTGGTTGGTCGAAACGGACCTGATTACGGCAGCGTTGTGCATGTGGGCCGCAGTCTTCGCAAAGTTTTCCGAGAGTATAACGCCGTCCGCGCTTGTTTGCACGGCCTTGGTTGGCCCTTGCACCTTAGGATTGTTGGGTTTCGGATCGAAGGTGTCGAGGTGGGTCATTCCGCCCGCCCTGTTCAGGTAAATGACATACCGTGCCGTGGCGGGACGAACACCTGGAGTGAGAG
>JACNJI010000218.1 GCA_014382645.1 Verrucomicrobiota bacterium
AAATGGCGGAGAGAACGGGATTCGAACCCGTGGAAGGACGATTAGCCCTTCACCGGTTTAGCAAACCAGCGCATTCGACCACTCTGCCATCTCTCCTGAAACCTTAAAGCAAGATGTATTCAACTACGGGAAAGGAATTGGGGAAGCAATCCGATTTTAAAGTTAGCTAGCTAATGTTTGAAGTGAAGACATTAATATATGAAAGCCAAACCGACATTTCCAAAAGCGTCGCAAGCTAATATTGTCGTTTCAATACTTGGAGAACCTTATCGCCAAAGGATGGTGAGATGTGGGGTCTATGATGTCATTGCTAGAACGATGACTTCGCCGGGGACCCAGTGCTTGGCGCCTTTGCGTGTGAGGAATGAACCAGGTCTTAGCCAAAGCCATCTACGGGTGGATCACCTCCCCCGCCCTCTCCTCTTGCAGAGAGGAACCAATAAAGTCCCGCTGACGTCGATTCAAGGAGCACGGGCACAAGAGCACAAGCCCATGCGGGCTTTTTCGGGGCATCGAAATCTGACATGCTGGTCATTCTACCAGATCATGGAACAGGTATTAAGTCGGAAAAGGAAGCGAAAAGATAAAGGTGATCGAACCGAACTGCTTGCATCGGATAAAAGGAAACCAGTGAACGCATTAGATTCCCAGACTTATCAAGCGGTCAAACGCTTCTTGCCACGTAAAAGACTTTCAACTTGTTCGAAGATCAATCGCACCACCTTGACCGCGACCGAATTGCCGAACTGCTTGTAGCTCACATTCCGATTGGGATGGAGCTTGAAGCCTTCGGGAAAGCTCATGACGCGTCGGCATTCCTCGGGATGAAGACGGCGAGGATGACCGTCAACGAGATACATTCCGGTTTTGGCTCCAACGCCACCTCCAAAGGCAGACAGGGTTATGGCATGACCCTTGACGCTATAGATTCGCTCACCTTGACCTCCCTTTCCGATAGTGCCGACCCGCAGGGGTCGCAAGTCGCGTCCCACCGGAAGGTCCGTGGAAATAAACGTGTCGGGGCGACGAACGAAAAGTTTCTCCAGCCGGGGATCGCTCGAAGGGAGGAGGACGTCCTCGACGGCGACGTCCTCTTTCGTAGGTTCGGGAAAAGAAAACTCGGAAAGTCCAAGATCTTTTCGAAAACAGACGAAGTACAACCGCTCTCGCTTTTGAGGTACACCATAACTCGAAGCGTTGAGGAGGGAGTGATGGCAGTGGTAACCGACTCGATCGAGCAACTGCAAGGTCGTCGCAAGAGTGCGTCCGCCGTTGTGACCACGATAATTCTTTACGTTCTCTAGAAAGAGAACCTTGGGTTGATGCCGCTCGGCTATCCGAAGAATATGATAAAGGAGGGTGCCTCGAGCATCCTCGAAACCTAGTTGTTTCCCTGAGATACTGAAGGGTTGGCAAGGAAAACCTCCGCATACGACGTCGTGACCCGGTATATCGGAAGGATCGATGCAAGTAATGTCGCCGAATGGCTTTTCTCCAAAATTAAGGGCATAGGTTTCTTGGGCGTGAGGATCGATGTCTGAAGAAAAGACACATTTATGACCGAGTGCATCCAAAGCCCAGCGGAAACCACCTACGCCACAGAACAAATCAATGAATTGCATCCCCCCCATTTTCCTGAAACTCTTCGGAAACGAGGCGTAGTTAAAACCGCGCCACGAAGCAATCCCAAAGGGAGAACCGCTACACGTCGCAGAGAGAAACGGCTTGAGAGAGACCCTTAAAAGGTTCTCGGGTGGGAATGAACTCCTGACCGACGAAACCCTTGTACTTGATCTCCAGAAGCGCCTTCATGATTGGCGGGTAGTTGATCTCCTGCTTGTCATCCAGTTCCCCGCGTCCGGGATTGCCCGCCGTGTGGACGTGACCGATGTGCTCTCCGCACTCATGAATGCGCCGAATAACGTCTCCGTCCATAATCTGCACGTGATAAATATCAAAGAGAAGCTTGAGTCTGGGAGACCCCACCTGCTTGATGATATCCATACAATAATCGACGTGATCCCCCTGATAACCGGGGTGCCCCTTGTTCGGATCGGAATCGTCGCGAGTGTTTAGCATCTCGAGGCATAGGGTAACTCCTTTTTTCTCAGCATGACCGATGATTTTTTTGTAACCCTCGACACAATTCTTAGCGCCGGACGCAGAGGAAACGTCCTCGGCGTAACCAGTGAAGGAGATAACGTTGGGACAACCGAAGTCGGCGGAGGCATCAATGGCCTTCCGAGTCGCCTCGATAACCATGGCGTGGTACTTTGGATTGTTGAACCCCTTGATGAAGGGGGGACCTTCCACCAGGATAGGAGATATGGCGCAAGTCAAGCCATGCTTTTTGAGAACCGGCCAATGCTCGGGTTCGATCAACTCAATACTTTTGCAACCAAGCTTGTTGGCCACCGAACACATTTCCTCAGTACTCCAGTGCTTGGCGAAGCACCACGAAACAACGGACTGATTGATGCGACCCTTCTTTACCCCGATCGCTTTGGCTTTACGTTTCTTGACGTCTCGAGGAGCACTATTAACAGTGCCTGCGGAAGCAAGACTTCCCGCCAAAACGCCGACCGCACCTTTGAGCATGCCGCGGCGGTTAAGACTGATTTGGTTGTCTAGAGAGAAGGATTGTCGACCAGTTAATTTCATGAACGACACCATCAAAGAACTAGCAAGCCCTAGGCAAGGGATAAACAGCATGCCGATGAGATGAGAAACATAAGATTCTGGACAAATGCCCGTTCTGCGCTTCCAATCAAAGCATGAAGACGCCCGCGTTGATCCTAATGCCCATACTAATATTCGCTTTAGGGGCTTGTTCGTCCGATCCCGAAGACTTGCCGGACGGACAAAGCAACGATAAAACCACTCAAGGTAAAGAGTTCGCAGAAGGAAAAGGTTCGGGCCAAGAAGGACTCCCCCCGGGACCGATGGATGGATCGGGCGGACCGTTGGATATACCCATGGCCGACATCAACGACCTCAACTCCACTTCCTTCGGCGTTACTTGGCTTGATCCCGAGAACTGGGTGGATGGTAAAATCCCGGGGCCGGTCTTCAAACTCGAACTCTCCACCGATGCCGACTTTGAAAAGATTCTTTTCTCAAAGACATATGTCGAAGAATACATCGCCTTCTTTGAAGGCCTTGCTCCAGCAACAGTGCACTATGTCCGAATCTCGGCTATGCCGGCGACAGAGGATGATCGTTATCTGCCTAGCCAACCCCTTGTCATTTCGCTCGCCACAAACTTAGATGCAGGATCGTACGGAGGTATCATCATAAAGCCCGACTTCGGTTCAGTCTCATTTGAATGGCCGAAAGTAAAGTCTTCCGGACTCATCGATTACAGCCTTCAAATCTATGAAGACTTTGAAACCAAGATTCTAATCAAAGAACTGGTTACACGTGAAACGTCTTTTAATGACTTTCCTCTTATCAGCGAAAAAACATACTGGTTGCGCTTCCGTTACGGACCCGCAGCCGACAATGTCGAGGACATAGCGTCCACCCCCTTCGTAACCCAGTTTCGAGTCCCGGGCAATGAACTAGACTCCCCCGAAAACCTTGCCGCATCAATCGCGGGTCAGGATGTTCGCGTGTCATGGAATCCAATCACCAATAACCTCGGGCCCATTGAATATTTCTTAAGAGTCTATATCGGCGAAGCGAAAAGCGAACTTTACGGCGACTTTCAGATCACCGCCCCATTTCGCGTGTTGGATGACTCCAAGGCTTACGGAAGCTTCAATTTTGAACTTAAAGTTGTTCCCAAGGATGGGAACATCAAAGATATCGAGAGCCAGATAACTTCCTTGCTTTTCGATATGCCTGTCACCTCATTGGATTCGCCTCTCAATCCTACGCTTGCCATCTCGCGTGATGAACCGACCATGCTTACCGCAACTTGGCAACCCCCCGAGAACGAGAACGAGACCTTGCGCTACGAAATCGAAATCGCCGAGGACGGGAACTTTACTTCAGGTATGGATCAACGGATCGAAAATCACGAAGTCCTTACAGGAGACTTCACTGCAAGAGAACTCGGCAAAACTTATTACTTGCGCATCCGTACGCTAGGATCAGAAGGTGACGCGACTCAATTGCCTTCCGTCTGGACGGAAACAATCACCTGCTCCATGCCTGCTCCGCAAGCCGCCGTGGAATTCAACGCAACCGACGAGAAGGCCTCGTTGCCTTGAGGGTCCTCACTTCCCGACGCTCTAGCGCTTAATCCAAAACAACTGGGCTACCGTAACGCCCAACAGGCTGCCCGCGGCATCGGCAGCCGCGTCCCAGACCTCGGCTGAACGGGATTTCCCAATCCAGTCTTGCCAGCACTCGTCCATGATGCCGAACCATGCTCCGAGCACAACCAATCCCCAAGGGAAAACTCCTTTGCGGACGGCAAAGGCCCCCCAAGACAGAATTCCAAACAAACCATATTCACAAAGGTGAAGCACTTTATCCGAAACGAGAGCAGGTCCTTCAGGCAATTCATTGGGAGAGAGGCTCGAAAGATAAAGAATTGTCCCGCAATAGGCCAGAAAGAGAATCTTCCACTTGGCAGTCATTATTCCATTCATTGAAAACTTGAAATAACGACAGTGTGAAGTTCCACAATCATAAAGAAAAAACATTCGTCAAAGGACAATTCGCTCGGTCTCCTTGACTTAACTCGGGAGGCAAGGCAATTTACCAGCGTTAACTATATGGAACCGTTTTACTTGGTACTCTCTCTTTTTACCTGCTTTCTAATTGGCGGACTCATCGTTTTTCTATGGGCAAAAGGGAAGCAAGGACTTTCACGAGAAGAGGAAAAGGAATTGCGTGAAAAAATTATTTATGCCGGGGCTTCGGCTCAAGCGATGGCCACCGAGATCCAAATGCTCAAGGCAACACTCGCGGAAACGCGCGAACAGGAAAACGCCATCAATCAAAACTTAATGGAATCTCAGACTTCCTTGGCCGAAACACGCACCAAAAACGAGCATCTGACAGAACGATTGTCCAAGCAAACGGAAGATCTGGAGCAAGGTGAAAAGAGACTCCGAGAACAGTTCGAAAACCTCGCAAACAAGGTGCTCGACGCCAAGACCGAAAAGTTCACCGCGACCAACAAGGAAAACCTCAAACAAGTACTCGACCCCTTGGGCGTCAAGATCAAGGAATTCCAAGAACAGGTGGACAAATTCTACGGTCAAGACAACCGCGAACGAGCAGCCCTTCGCGAACACCTCGAGATGATTGTCAAAGCTCAGACGCAACTTAGCGGAAACGCCGAAAACCTGACCAATGCTCTCAAGGGAGATTCCAAGAAGCAGGGCGATTGGGGAGAATTAATCCTAGAGCGCACCCTTGAAGCCTCGGGCTTGGAGAAGGGTCGCGAGTTCACCATGCAGGAAACCTTCGACCGAAAACGCCCCGACGCCATCATTCGTCTTCCCGAGAACCGCCAGATCATAGTGGACTCAAAGATGTCTCTCACCGCCTACGAGAGATGGTGCTCGTTAGACGAAGGAGTCGACCGCGATACCGCCCTCAAGGAACACCTCCGCTCCGTCCGCAACCATATCGACGAACTCGCAGCCAAGGACTACCAATCCATCGAGGGGATCACCAGCCTCGACTACGTCCTCATGTTCTTCCCCATCGAACCCGCCTTCGGGACTGCGATAAGGGCCGACTCCGAGCTTTATGAATACGCGTTTCGAAAAGGAATCGTACCCGTCACCACCAGCACGCTAATGGCCACCATCCGGACAGTTGCCAATGTTTGGCGACTTGAAAAGCAAAACTTGAACGCCAAGAAAATTGCCGAAAAAGCCGGTGCTCTCTACGATAAGTTCGCTAATTTCCTGCAGGACGTCGAAGATATCGGAAAGGCTCTCGCCAAAGCCTCCGGAGCCCACGAGGCAGCCCTCAACAAACTATCCGAGGGAAAAGGAAACATCCTTCGACGCACCGAGGAACTCAAAAAACTAGGCATCACCTCAAAAAAAGAAATTCCCGCAACCTTCCAAGCTGCCCTCGCGGAAGGTGATTCGGAATCGGCTCCACTCCCAAGCATCCTTGAGGAACCCGGTGACTCTCCGGACGAAGGAGAGGAACAAGCCAGGTCGGTCTAAGGTGGTTGGTCTTCCCTAACCGAACCGCTCCACCTCGACTTGACGATGGGGCTTTTTAGATTTGAAGACACGGAAGCCTTTACTTTTAACAAAGGTCTCGTGAAGGGCATCGGCTCGACTTTGCAAAACGTTCCCAGAGTGTGCATGGAGCAAATAGCGAAGGACGAGTGGCTGTTCCCGTTCGATGACATATGACTCAAGCATGCAGAAGGATGCGCCCATCCAGCCATCCTCCCGCACATGCCAATGAACAGGATGGCGAGGATTCGAGGAATGGTCGAAATAAGTTATTCCCTCCTTGACGGTCTTCCTAGTCGCCCCCTGGCCCTCAGGTACCGGACCGCTGTAGTCCATCCATCGCGCAGCCTGACCGAAAATCATCTTCTCGCCACGAAGACCCTCGGAATTCGTTAGCTCGCCTCCACCCCAGTAAGCCGCAATGCTCTTTGCTACGCGAACTGCGAGAAAACCGAAATTGGTTTTTCCTAATGTCAGCTTCTCTCCCTTCGGCCTAAAGGTAGCCTGCAACTCGAATAAATGCTCGCCATCCTTCAAGGGTTTCAGGCTCACCACAAGTTCCTGCTCCATCAACTCACGGCCTTGGTCATCGAACCAACCGAGCGCACTCGCCATGATCGCTTCGTCGGCCCCATCATCGAAGACCAACCAGTTCTTCTGCCGGATGCCGGACTTGCTTTGATTCGACCAGAAGTCAAATCCGCCGACATCGGCATGAGCAAACCAAAGCGAGCGGTGGTGATCATGGTTTTGTGCTCCGGGATGCCCCATTCGCGTGAGCGACGCACCCGAAGGTCCGTTAAAAGGAAAAAAGAAAGGCCTTTCGTACTTCGGGTCGAAATGCCACATTGTCCTCTCAAGACCATCCACCCGAAAAGAAGTCCGGTCATCAGGCAAAGGAACGATTTCACAACGAGGAAGTTTGGCGATCATGTCGAAGAGTTATCGGGGTTGCGCTTCCGTTGTCAGCTTGAAAAGAAAGCTAAAGGTTTCTTTCGGCTTGAGGGGATGGGGAAGAAACCCGTTTATGAAAACTGAAGCGCCTTTGCCACATGAGGCACGCCTCCATTAATATTGGAGATCGGGAAGCCGAGTTGAAGCAAAAGCCGATACCTCATTTCTTTTTAGAGAGTACAACCAAGTTTACCCTAAGGGAGCCCCATTACCTGAATGTAGAGTTACGGTAACGGAGGTTCCCGGCGTGACTATTCCGTGGCGCTCTCAGCAACGGGAGATGCCACCTCAATCTGCATTGGATCAATTTCAAAGTGATTGTGCATCCGATAAAAGTGCCGGCAATTGCGCTCAAGCGGAACAAGTGTTCACCGACACCAAGAAGATGAAATTCAATTACTGGTGGTTCACGCTTAAAATTCCACTTCTCCTGATCAAACTCGCTACGCACGACACGGGGGAAATGTTATGGTCGTGGGCTGTGAAACCGCGGGGACCAAAGCTGGCAGAAATGCTGAGAAAACACTCGGGAAATGAAGAATCCTCGAAGGAAGAAAAAAGTGAGAACCAAGCGGCCAACTTGACTAGACCTTGGCAACCTCGAGTGCCTCCAGAAGAACCCGAGCCTCGAATGACTGTTGCCAAGAAAAACCGACTGCGTTCCGCAATCACTTCCATAAACTCCATGTTGTCGACCAATGAAATTTTGGCCGACACCGTGTTCCACCAAATGGTGGCTAGGCAAGAAGGATTGACGAAATGCGGGAACCAATCGAACTGAAAGCTGGGGCCTCTCCCTCACGCGTATCTCAAGCCAGTTCCAAAATATCGAACGCGGATATTCGCCGATTCCGTACAACAGCAGTTGGTGGGCAGGATAAAAGCGAGCGGGAACATGCTCACGCTGATTGCCGAAGCTCTCTTGGAATAAGATCCCCGACAGGCAATTGCAGCGACCGATCTCGTACTGACAGGAGGCATCCTTCTCTAAAGGCTTTCTCTTACCTTGTCCAGATAGGCCAGAGCAGCCTTGGGCTCGTCGTGCATCGACCTGTAGGGCGTTCCTTATTCGCCACTAGGAATCATTTCGGTCGCGCCTCGCCAATTCAGCCGCCATGAAACGAATGCCAGCAACCCACATAATTATCAAGGAATAGGTCAAAGCGAAAAAATGTCTCAGCGACTAAAGAAACCTTTGATTTATAAGCCTAATGCACATAATGATGAGCAGAGTTATTTACTGATGTCAAAATTCACTGACAGTTACTTAGGTAGGCGCGATTTCCTGAGGGTGGGAAGCTTGGGCTTGGGCGGATTAAGCCTACCTGACTTTCTGCGAGCGGAGGAGGCGTTGAAATCCGTGGGGGGCATAGCCAAGGACAAAACCGTAATCTTCCTCTTCATGCACGGTGGTCCAAGCCAGTTCGAAACATTCGACCCAAAGATGGATGCCCCATCGAACATCCATAGCGCCACGGGCGAAATCAAGACGAAGATTCCCGGCATCACTTTCGGGCCAACCTTTGAAAAGTTAGCCAAACTTAACGATAAGTTTTCCATCGTACGCTCATTCACCACCCAAAGCGCAGATCACGATTCCAAGCCCATCGTCAGTAAGGAATTTTCTTCGGGCGCTCAGATCGGAGCGCATTACGCAAAAGTTGCCGGTGCAAGCCACCCGCAGTTCGGTATGCCGAGAAACGTATGGTTGCATCCGCAGGCAGTGGATGCAGGAGCTACGAACCCAATAATGAAATTGGGTAAATTCGACGTCACTGGCCCTTTGGGTCCCGCTTACGCACCATTCCAACCCAGTGGGAAAAGCGATCTCAGGCGCGACATGCAATTAACGATCGATCCCGATCGACTGAGTGACAGGCGTACTTTGCTGACCAGCCTGAATCAGTTTCGGCGCACCGTGGAATCCGGAAAAGTTACGGGTGGATTGGATAAATTTCAATCCCAAGCACTGGAAACCTTGACCGGCGGCATTTCCGATGCCTTCGACATTACCAGTGAGGAAGACAGCGTCATCGATCGGTACGACACTTCGAAGTTGATCGACGTAAGCCGCATAAGCAAGCGATGGAACAACCACCAGCGTTATGCCAATCACGTAAAGAACCTTGGCAAACTCCTCCTGCTGGCCCGAAGGTTGGCCGAACGCGGAGCAGGCTTCATCACCGTGAGCACCGACTTCGTCTGGGACATGCACGCCGACAACAACAACGCCACTATGACCGAGGGCATGGAATACGTTGGTCGTCCGTTCGACCATGCCGTAAGCGCATTCATCGAGGACGTCGAGGCTCGCGGACTGCAGGAAAAGATCCTGCTCGTATGCTGTGGCGAAATGGGTCGTTCACCAAAGATCAACGGAAAAGGCGGGCGCGACCACTGGAGTGGTTCGGCCCCCTTGTTACTTTACGGCGGAGGACTGAACATGGGGCAAGTTGTGGGATCTTCCACTAAGGACGGCGGCGAACCCGCCACAGACCGGGTCACCATCCCGAACCTCTACGCCACCATAATGGAAACCATCCTAGATGTTGGGGTGGTTCGAGCCACACCGGGTATTCCGGAAGCAGTTTCCCAAGTCATTCATGGCGCATCGGCCATAAGGCAATTGATTTAGCAGGGTTTCAATATTACGGGAATTTATCCCGACAAATCGGAGATTGCATCTTCTAAAGTAGGGAAAAGAAACACGTAACCCTCGTCCCGCAAGACCCTTGAGACCACTTTACGGCTTTTGAGTACTAGCTCTGGAGCCGTACGAAGAAAGACGGCGCCAAATCGAACGGCAAAAGTTGGAGCAGGAAAACCGATGCCCAAAGGTGCGAATGCGGAACGCATTTGGCTCATAAAGACAGCGTTGGAAACCGGATTGGGCGCGGCCAAGTTCACCACCCCCGAAACCCCGTCACGCGACACCAACCAGTCGACGATGCCAACCCAGTCGTCAAGGTGCAACCAGCTCATCCATTGCGAGCCGGGTCCTTGCCTTCCTCCCAGCCCAAGTTGTGCGAACCGGCGCATCACGGGAAAGGCTCCCCCGCTTTTACCCAGCACAATGCTGATGCGCATAGCCACCTTCCGCACATTGTGGACCTGAGTTTCCAAAAAAGCTTCCTCCCACGCTTTCGCCACTTCCACGGAAAAACCGTGGCCTAAATCGTCGCTATTTTCATCGTGTGGCGGCAATTCGACTCGCCGATCCTCGTAAATAGTCGCCGTGCCGGCGTTAAGCCAGACCCTGGGCGGAATCGTCGCTCGAGAGACCGCATCACCGAGAACTCTCGTCGCCTTGACACGCGAATCAAGAATCAACCTACGGTTTGTCTCGCTGTAACGACAATCCACCGAACGCCCGCAAAGATTCACTAAGGCTTTTGCTCCCTCCAACTCCTTCATCCAAGATCCTATGGTTCGAGCATCCCAAGTAACAAGTCGCGCTTGTGGGAAGTCCGCCGGTAATTCATTGCTTCTGCCGAGCACGACAACCTCATACTCCTTTTCAGCAAAACACTGGGCCAAGGCTTTTCCCAGAAACCCCGTGCCACCAGCCAAAACGATTTTATCTTTCATCGCCAAAGGACTATGACGGCACGAGAGTCAAATATATCGTTCGTGCAAAACGATCGTGGCATCTGTGAATTATCATTGACTTAAGCAACTCCACGACCAGATATTATATTTTTAATCACTACGTTAAGGATTCCTTTTAATCAATCCGATTGGTTTATTAACAAATAAGAAATAGCAAAAAAGACCTCCAAGAATTGCAATTTCACTAATAACTGTACGATTGAGATTTGAAACAAGTAAGATTCCCATGAAACGGAAACCCATCTCGTTATCTTCTGATGTGACAGATGCAAGCTATGACCTTACTCCCTCGGACTTGCACAATACACTATCAACTCTCATAAAGTGTATACTCGTTATCACGAGTCTGGGCCTATCGGCTTACTTCCTCTACGGCATCCTGTCCAAATAAATAATTCTGTTTTCTGCAGGAGACCATTTCGCGCGACATCGTGCGAAATGGTTTAAGATACTCTTCTACTTCATATAGATCTTCCGGAAGGACACCTTCATCGGTGAACCGGCGTGCAACTGCAGAGCCAGCACTCCATCGGCCCGACGAGTCTTCTCATCGTTGTCTGTAAGTTCAGTGGTTTTCACATCGTTGATATAGTGCGTAAAATGGTATCCCTTCGCGGTTATGCGATAAGTGTTCCAATCATTTTTCTTAACGGCTTTCCCGATTTCTTTGGAGTCACCGAATTTTTTCGCATTTTTCTTCAACTTCCCGCCATCAATAGTGAGGGTGGTATGGAAACCACGGTCAGAAAGAATTCCGCGAAAACCTTCGCCATAGCAAATACCCGAATAACGGTCGCCCGCCTCGAAATCGGCTTGATAACCACCGATGCGCCAACCGTCATGCTTCCCGGGCTTAACGAAACTGCGGTACTGGATGCCGCTATTGCCACCCTCGATCTTGAATTCCAGAGTGAGATCAAAGTCGGCCAACTTGCCATCTTCCCAAATGATGAAGGTGTTCCCATTGGTGGGAGTCTCCTTGGTGGTCTGTCCAACAATCGCTCCATCAGCGGCTTTCCAGAATTTAGGATCTCCGTTCCATCCTTTGAGGGTCTTGCCGTCAAAAAGGCTTTTCCCGGCGGCCGTCTTGTCTCCGAAGGCAGGGGCGACGGCTAGCATAGCCACGGCCAAGATAGATGTGATAAGGTGAAATAAATGGGTATTCTTCATGATTTACAAGCGTTCCTTTTGAATATGTGTTTGGTGGATGGAGATGTTTCGAAGTTGCAAATGTTCCGGAACATAGGCTTTAGGCAAGTAAAAGAAAACGAAACTCAGCTTTTTTATAACTCTCCCAACCCAGCTCAAGTCATGAACGCAAGACTCCCTATCCTATTTATCACTGCAATAAGCATGCTGGTGTTTTCACTTTCAGCTAATGCATTTCCAAAAATCCCCGAGGAGGAAGGGGCTCGCAACCTCGAGATCTTCGGTAAGACTTTTTCCACGCTCGAGGAGTGGCAAACCCGAGCCAAGCGAAATAGAGATGGTATCCTAAAGGGAGCCGGACTCGTTCCCCTACCCGCTCGTTCACCGCTAAACGCCCACTCCCATTCCTCTAAAGAAATGGATGGGTATTCGGTAGAGAACGTTCACTTCGAGAGTCTTCCCGGCTTTTTTGTTACCGGTAACCTCTACCGTCCTCTCCGAAAAGGCGGCCTCAGCAAGTTTGCCGGCATCCTTTGTCCCCACGGACATTCCAAAGAGGGTCGAGTCGCGGAATACACGCAAGCACGTTGCGCCTCCCTCGCCCGCATGGGAGCCATTGTCTTCGCCTACGATATGGTGGGCTGGAACGAGGATTCCAACCATGTCGATCACCGGAAGGATAAAAACGTATTTGCTTACCAGACTTGGAACAGCATGCGCGCCCTCGACTATCTTCTGAGCTTCCGAGAGGTGGATCCAAGTCGCATCGGTGTCACGGGCGAATCCGGGGGCGGCACCCAGACCTTCATGCTGACTGCTCTTGACCCACGCGTAAGGGCAGCTGCACCCGTAGTCATGGCTTCAGCCCACTTTTACGGGGGATGCAACTGCGAGAGCGGCATGCCCGTTCACGAAAGCAAGACCCACAAGACCAATAACGCGGAAATCGCTGCCATGGCAGCCCCTCGACCTCTACTCCTTGTTAGTGTGGGTGGAGACTGGACCAAGAATACGCCAAAGGTCGAGTTCCCATACGCTAGGCGCATCTACTCCCTCTTTGGTTCCTCAAGTAATGTGGATAACTTTCACCTCGCCGATGAAAAGCACGGTTATGAATTCTCAAAACGCAAACCGGTCTACCGATTCTTAGCCAAAACCCTTAAGCTGCGCCTAAGCCAAGTGACGGGTGACGACGATGAAATCACCGAGAAATTCTTCAAGCCCCTGCCAAAGGAAAAGCTGCAGGTGTTCAACAAGGAACACCCACGACCAAAGCACTCTCTGATAGGGTCCGAAGCTTCCCTCGCCGCCCTTCGCAAGGCTCAAGGCAAACTCTGACCACCCACCGAACCGCAATAGCCATCCCGGCTTCCTGTCTTTTCCATTCGTCACCAAGAGGAAAGGGACCGAGGATTTCATCTGGAAATCGGCTTAGGATCGGAAAACTAGTTTTCTTTTCTTTCCAACCCCTTGGCAAGAAAGTCGTAGGCGGCCTCACGAATTGCTAAGGGGAAATCGTGAGCGCATTCCGGATGGCGGACAACCAAGTTACCCTTCGACTCAAGCAAGGAATAAACCTTGGAGGCAGCCTCGGTACAACGACGAGCGCTTTCCCAGCGAAAGTTGTGGTCGCCTTTGGGAGCACTCACGAACAAATGGCGGGGAGCCAAGGCACCTAGGAGCTCTGGGAAGTCGAAGGGAATTTCTCCAAGGCGGCCTCGATAGTCCGAGAGTCGAGGCATGTAGCGTGTCTGGCACCAACCTTTGCCAAACACCCAGTTTTTTTCATTGCCATCGTAGTAGTCCGGAAACGAATCGAAGGAGCAACTGACGGCAATGGCGGAAATACGCTTCTCGAAGGTGGCGGTAAAAATGGCGTTGTGACCGCCCAGCGAATGGCCGATGACACCGAATCCATTGGAAGCATCGACATAGGACAGGGATTCCAGAAGATCGAGAGCTCGGGAGTTGTCCCAAACGGCCTTCATCGTTCCGCTTGCGTAGCCGAGGTTTGCGACGTCGGGTTGGTAGTCGGCCAACAGTGGATAGGCTGGTGCGATCGTGACGAACCCGCGCTCGGCCAATTCCGCCGCATAGGCGCGGTTCGCCCGTCCGCCCAAGCCGAGAACAACCTTACGACCCACCTTGTTGTCCGTCGGGTGCAGGCAAAGAATGGCCTTCGCCTTTCGTTTGCCCGACAAGACGTCCTTTGGGATGCACAGATGAGCGGGAACACCGGAAGAAGCCGAAGATTGGTAGGTAATCGATTGGAGAAGGTAAGTCCCGGCATCCTTTGATTCAATGATCTTCAAGTCGGGTGGAGCACGCTTCTTAACGACGGGATAAGTTCCCATGACCTTTTCCGCCCCCTCCAATATGGAGGTCCGCCGTTTCTCCCAATCCTCTCGTGAACGCACGGGACGTTGGCCACCCACTTCATCGGCAAAGATGAGTAAATCAAAAGCCGGGAGTCGATGATCGGGCTCGGGGTGGGCGAGGAAGGCGAGCAGGTCGGCCATGGCCTGTTGGTCGAGGCCCGCTTCCAGTCCCTCCGGCATAAGCGAACGGCCAAGGCTTTTCATACCATCAACCTCTTTGCGCAAAAGGGTGACCGACTTGCCCAAAGGGAAACGAATAGTGAGATGGGTGGTGGTTTCGTTCGCAAGCAAGCCAAGCAACTTGTCTTTTGGCCCACGCACCTCGTAAGCCACGAAATCGGCGGCCACCTCGCGGCTGGGATCAATGAGGTTAGTCAACAGCTTCTCCGGTCCCGCCGCCTTCAACGCGACCAAGTCGGGGCCAAGGGCGTGGCCTTCCTTGCCCGCGCGATGACACGAGGCGCAACGCTGTACGTAGGTCACGCGTCCACGCGTGGAGTCGCCTGCAAGTCGAAGTGCGGGAAGGTAGCTTTCGATAACTTTCTCCCGCGGAATATTTTCCTGCTCGGGAGGGGCGAGACCAACCAACTCAACTGCTCGTTTACGGAAGATGTCGTCCTTGAGGTTGCGCAAGGTGGTCAAGCGACCCGCCCTCAAGTCGGTGATTGCTACTACCCCCTTCTCCATCGCGTCAAGCAAGGCGTTCGTCCGCTCGGACGCCTCGAGAAAGTAACCGATCGTTTCATCCCGCGAACCCGAAGACAAAACCTTCCAGCGGTCGAGCAAGTCGGCCGTTAGCCCCTCGGGCGCCAGGTTCACCAGTTCCCTCACGGCTCCGTCACGCAAGGAAGCTTCGGTGGCATCCAGAAAAGCAAGCAACGGCGGGCTGGCCGCCTTCTTGTCTAGAGTGGACAGCAAACCAATTGCTTGCAGGCGAAGGGCAGACGAGCAATCGGCATCCTCGACCACAGCCATGGAAACGCGCTGCAGGTACTTCCGCGCTTCGGGCTGCAGACGACTGAGCGAGTTACCGCCTTTTCGCAAACCATTGGCCAAAGCCACCACCTCGCTCGCATCAGGCGGCGGAACTGAATCGGCGAAGTGGGAAAACAGCTCGTTCACCTGTGCGGACAAGGCATTCAGGACAGCGGATCGAATCCATGAGTCTTTGCCACTTACGGCCAAGGTTTCCAACAGAGCAGGCAATTCGCCGGGAAACTCAACCACACCGGAAGTAAGAGCAAATTGAAGACGGACGTGCGGGGATTTGTCCCGAGCCAAAGCAAGCATAGCCTGAGCCAAGGGTCTGCTTGAATTGATATCTTTAACAAGAAAGGGTTCAGCCAACCTAATGGCGTGTTCGCGAAGAAAGGGATGCCGGTCGCTCATGGCCGTGACAAGGTGATTAGGTTTTAGTTGATCTAAACCCGCGAGAGCGTAAAGAGCATGCAGTCGACCGATGTGGGACTCGCCTTCCATGGCCAGCTTCAAGAGAGCGGGAACTGCCTTTGCGTCTTGCCCCTCATAAAGCAGACGGGCGGAAGTTTCGCGACGCCATGCATTAGGCGAAGATAGAATAGCGACAAGCTCGGGGGAAGACAAATTCCCAAAACGAGGCGAGGGAGGTCGAACGAATCCCTCGGGCACAATCCTCCAAATTCGCCCCCTATCATTCCCGCTGTCGAGGTCGATGTGCTTCTTGATACCGCGGGGAAGCGACCACGGGTGTTCAATCACTTCACGGTACATATCAAGAACGTAAAAGCACCCGTCAGGCCCGTTGGCCAACTGGACAGGACGGAACCAGTTGTCGGTCGATGCGAGGAACTCGGATGAACGTTCACCCTCAGGTCTTTTGCCAACGGGAACAATCCCGTCCTCATAATTGAGAACCTTTCGATGCACGAGGTTGCTCCCGGCGTCCGCGACAAAAGCATTTCCCCGAAAACCCGCACCGAAAGCATCACCACGATATATGGCAACTCCCGTAGCAGCCGTAAAATACCCGGACACTCTGCCGCCACCTTCGACGGGACCGCGCACCTTGGAGGCAATCCTCCAACGCGTCCTGACAATGCGCCAAGGTTCATCGGGACTTATCCGAAACACCTCGGCAGCCGAACCGTCTACGGCAATGCCCAATCGCGGACTTGGCATCGCATAGCGAGAATTCGCGGCGTAGCGGGAATCGAAAACAATGGCCTGTAAGTGATTGCTGTTGCTGGAGACAAAGCGCCGACCGTAATCATCGAACGATGCCCCGTGCTGACCGCCTCCACTCTCCGGACGCAGATCAAGAGTGCGTGGATCAAAAGAGAAGTCACGACCATTGAGTCGAATGGGCTTTAAGCTATCGTCGGAGGGACGAGTGAGAACAGCTCCATTTGAAGACGTAACGGCATGAATCCGGTTATCCAATCCCCAACGCAAACTATTGGGCAATCCCTGCATGTTGAGACGCGAACGTTCCTTCCCAAAACCAGTGTAAACAACGCGACGTTGATCGGCCACGCCATCGCCATCAGTATCACGAAAGTAAAGCAGATCTGGAGTAACGGCGACGAAAACCCCGCCATCGCAGCAGATTACAGCAGTAGGCCAAGCCAAGCCTTTGGCATAGACCGTGGCCTTGTCGAATCGACCGTCGTCATTGGTGTCCTCGAGCAACCGAACGCGCCCCAGTTTGTCGTCACGATGTTCCGAATAGCCAATCATCTCCACCACGTAAAGCCTGCCGTCGGCATCAAAGGACATGGATACGGGATCGACAACTTGGGGTTCAGCCGCCGCCAGCTCGATGTTAAAACCTTTTTTAAGGCGAAAAGCTTTCATGGCATCTCGCGCCTCTGTGGGAACCAATCCGGGCAACTGCTCCAAGGAAGCCTCGGGTTCGGCGGAGTGGACAAAACCGGATGAAAGAACAATACCCAGAAAAAGAACGAGGTAGTTTTTCATGGCGTTTTCACTAAGACTTTTTCGATAGCCTCTAGCAAAGGTTTCTCTGCCCCGGGATGAACCCAACACCAGTCCCCAAGGTTTCCGTCCTTTTCTTCCCAATGCTTCTCGGTGGGAACGTAACCGGTCCCCCCATCGCCATAACCTGCCACCAAGACGAACGAGTCGGGCCGCATTTTCTGGGCGGCGAGCTGATACTCGACGTAACTTTCCCCCGGAAGCAACAAAAGCTGGGCAGGACCAAAATCGATTACAGGCACGTCGACAGGTTGGCCAAGTTCGCAACGCCTACGCCAACTAAGACCCATTGCCGCTAGGCACTGGTGCCAGTGGTTAACTCCCTTTACGAGTTTTCTCTCAAAATCAGCTTCAGTAAAACCCGGATGGTCACGCGGCTTTAAAAAAAGCTCGGCGTTCCGGAATTCAATCTGCTCTAGGGCTTGCCGTCGCGTATTCTTCCAAGCAAGAGCCATCGCGGCATGCAGACGGTTCGCGAGCACGGCTCGGTTCTTGCGCTCTCCGGAATTATACTTGCCGGCAGTGATGTTTCCGGCGGCGCCGCTAAAGTAAATTTGCAGACAGTCAGGCGTTTCCTTTTGCCTGCGGTTCCGAGCAATCCCCGGAAAGTCTGCACTCACCTCACCCGTGCGGTAAAAGCTCATAGGATGGGTGGCGTAACCGCTGAGCGCAGCAATGGGTCGATCTTCGTTCCAAAAGGAAATCGTCTTGAGCCAAGGGTCAATGGTTCCCTCGGGTGCCCTTGCGGCGAGAACGTTGCGACCACTTGAACTCCCGCGACCAAAGGAAATTTTTCCGTCAGGTAAAACGTAACGCCTATTGGAAGCGATCTTTTCGACCTTGGCTTGGCCAAGGCCAAGGTGGGTGATTCGCTGCTTTTTATCCATGGCAATTCGAAGGGAGGAAGCAACGCGACGAACGGCTTTCTCGTGGAAGGCGAGATCACATATGCTACCGGCCAAGTTGCGACGATTCAGGATTTGCTGAGCATCGAGATCGGTGACGGGAGCCTCGTGCTGGTGTATGGCGCTGACAAGAACACGCTCGCGACTAGTGCTGGCAGCCAGAGCAAGTTCTTCCCGCCAACGATCAAAGGAAGCGTTGCGGATTTCGCACCAATCGACGCTGACGAAGACCACGGGCTTTTCTCCCCCGATCAAGACGACACCCTTTGCGAATAGGGGGTCGGCAACGCTCTTGGACTTCCAAAGTCCGCCCATCATACCGTGGCCAATTGGTACAGTGACGTCAGCGGAGAAAGTGGCTATCTTGAATTCCGCGGATACGAGGATCGAGGCATAGGCGAAAACAGTGACGGCGAAAAGTGGAGGAAGGAGCTTCACTGTGAAAAAGGATGAACAAGTTAGAGAACAAGCCAAGCCAGATTGCGAGTTGCCTTCAATAAAAGGAAGTGATCGACTTGCGGAAATGAACAAAAGACGCCTCATTTCGCGCAGGGGATTCCTCGCTTCCGCATCCCCTGCCATTGCGGTTGCAATGCAAGCGCAAACTCCGGGAAAAGAGAAGGGAACTACCATCGATGAACCCGTCATCGACGTTCATCAGCACACGAACTATCTCTTTCGGTCCGACAAAAGACTAGTCGCTCACCAGCGAGCGATGGGCGTAACGACTACTCTATTGCTTCCGGCAGGCAGCACCGTGAATCGACCTTCCACGCACGAAGGCAAATCCAATGGTCTTGCAGCCAAGACAGGCGGTAACGAAACAGTCATGGCTTTGGCTAAAAAGCACCCGGAGGATTTCCGATTCGGGGTGAACGAGGTACCCGACCTTCCAAACGCCCGCAAGGAACTTGAGAAATACCTAAAGGCGGGAGCCGTTATAATCGGCGAGCAGAAATTCAATGTGGCTTGCGACTCACCTCACATCTGGAGTGTGGCTGAAGTCGCCCGTGAATATGGAGTTCCCGTGCTGATGCATTTTCAGCACAATGCCTACAACTTGGGCATTGAGAGATTCCATCGTACTCTGGAAAAGTTCCCCGAGGTAAACTTCATCGGGCACGCCCAGACTTGGTGGGGCAACATAGACAAGAATCACAAGCAGGCGATTCTGTACCCAAAGACAAAGGTGAATTCGGGCGGAATCAGCGACAAACTTCTCTCCAACTACCCGAATATGTATGGAGACTTTTCAGCGGGATCGGGTCTAAACTCTATGCTTCGCGACGAGGAACATGCCAAGGATTTCATTGCTCGTCATCCCAATCAACTCCTTTACGGAAGCGACTGTCCGGATGCCGCCGGTCGAGGTGTGGGTTGCAAAGGTTCGCTCATCCTCGCCACTATTCGGCGCCTCGCCCAAGACAAGAAAGTCGAACGTAAAATCCTTCACGGAAACTCGAAAAAGCTCTTCAAGCTTTAAACTGCAATGATTGAGGTTCGGGACCTTAAGGTGTATTATGGCGACAATGTCGCCGTCGACGGGCTTTCCTTCGAAGTGAAGAAGGGTGAAGTGTACGGGCTCATCGGGCCAAACGGCGCGGGAAAGACGACCACCATCAAAGCCATCGCCACTCTGCTGGAACCGACCTATGGCGAAATCCTCATCGATGGCATTTCGGCCCTGCACGAACCCGAAAACGTCCGAGGCATGCTTGGCTACATGCCGGATTTCCCTCCCGTATACGACGATCTTAGAGTCGATGAATTCGTCGAATTGTTTGCATCCGCCTACGGTGCGACTTTGGAAAAACGAAAAGCGGAAGTCGATCGTTGTCTTGCCGCAACTAATCTGGAAGACAAAAGAAAGGTCCTGTGCAAGACCCTCTCTCGAGGAATGAAGCAACGGGCCTTGCTGGCCAAGACTTTGGTTCACGATCCACCCGTACTCCTGCTAGACGAACCCGCCGCCAATCTTGACCCGAAGGCCCGCATTGATCTCAGGAATCTCCTCAAACGTCTAGCGAAGGATGGGAAGACCATATTGATCTCCTCTCACGTACTGACCGAACTGCAGGGCCTGTGCGACTCGATCGGCATCATGCGGGAAGGCAAGATGGTGATTAACGGGAACTTGAAAGAGGTCGTTGAACGAGCAACTCTCACAAAGACGATCTTGATGGAATTGCTCCATCCTTTTCCCGAGACTCATGGTTTTCTGATTGCTCATCCACGCGCCCATTTCTCAGGAGAAGTGGATGAAAGCGCCACACTCATCGAGTTCACTTTCGACGGCGACAACGAGGAAGTCGCCAACCTTCTGCGAGCCCTCGTCGAACTCGGGGCACCCGTGAAATCCTTTCACGAAAGAAAGGCCGATGTAGAAAGTCTATTTCTCGCGGTCGAGTCGGGAGAGCAATCATGACGAAAAATAGCTCAGGAGGTTTCGCCGGACTCAATCCCCTCATCCGCAAGGGCATTCGGGAACGGTTGCGCTTGAAACAGCTCATCGCATGGGGATTGCTAACGCTCATCCTGACGAGCTTCACTTATCTCACTGCTTATCTCGAAGGTTCCGACGGCCAATGGATTTATGATGAAGAATCGGAAAACTGGGAAAGTGGGGAAGCCTCTCCCGTAAACGGAGCCAGAAAAGCTTTTCCCTGGTTGCTTGGCGTACAGGGATTTATCCTTATGTTTCTTGGAACCGGACGAATGGCCGGAGGTACCGCCGAGGAACGTGAAACCGGATTGCTTGATTACCAACGCATGACCCCCATGCGACCTCTCTCGAAAATCATCGGCTACCTGTTCGGCCTTCCCGCACGCGAATATTTCATGTTCGCCCTTACCTTGCCTTTCCTTGTCCACGCCATCGTCGTGGGAGAACTAGCTCCGGGAAAGGTCTTTCACCTGTATGGAGTCTTTCTTTCCTGCGTTCTGCTCTATCACCTCACAGCTCACGTCACCGGACTCATCGTAAGCAAACCTCGGGCAGCTTCATGGGTTTCGCGCATGGTAGTGCTGGGACTCTACGTCTTCTTGCCCGGCCTTGGCCAGGCAGGCTTCTCCTTTCTTTCCTTCCTCACCCTTCTTCCGACCTACTTTGGATTGATGAGCGAGCAACTGCTATTGGTTGGACAACAAAACCTGAATGTGTGGCATCAGGAAATGGCGACCTTCTGGACCGAAGTGCCGTTTTTCGAGACCTCTCTTTCGCCCGCGTTCTTTACCGTTCTCATGCAAGGATTGCTCCTTGCGGGACTCTTCGCCACCGCCCACAGAAAATGGCGGAACGAAGCCCTTACCGCTTTTTCCAAACCCTCGGGCATCGGCCTTTTCTTGCTGTTGCAGTTCTTGTTACTCGGAAGCCTCTGGCAACTTTATGGTGACGGCAACGCTTCGGGACTGCTTGGAACAGCCATCTCGGGAGACAAATTCGATGAAAAATTGATTCAAGAAACGGAAAGCGGCATAGTCAGGGCTACCG
Source organism: Verrucomicrobiota bacterium (assembly GCA_014382645.1). GTDB lineage: Bacteria > Verrucomicrobiota > Verrucomicrobiia > Opitutales > Seribacteraceae. The sequence continues at coordinate 21,617 of JACNJI010000218.1, forward strand.
TTCGCCGAACAGGCATGGTCGTGGTTTCAGTCCAAACCATCCTTTTCACCCTTTCTCTGGGAACGGCCGTACTGATCTTAAACGTCACCTGTCCCACTCGCCACCAATACCTAAAGGGCAAACGCCGCTCGGCCAAACTCGGACTTCCAGACATTCCACTTTGGGCCGATGAAAAGCCGGGATGGTTGGTCGTGCTTTGCCTTGCTCTAATCATGCCGTTTACCCATTTCGCTTTATTGACACGGGCAGTTGATTCGGGGCTTTATTTTGAGGAGTTTCCCGGAACGGGAGCCTATATCCTGCCCTGCGTGCTCTTCGCCGCTTGCCTCACCTATGTTCGGGCTGCCCGCGAAAAATGGTTTGCCGTTGGCTTCTGGGGCTTTCTCGGACTCCTATGGATTACACCCTTGCTCGCATGCATGGTCTTGGCCGTTGGCTGGGAGGAGGAATTGTTCGACGTTGTCTTTCACCTCGGTTCCCTTTCGCCGCCTTTTGCTTTCTTTGAAATCGCAGGACGTCCGCACGACATGAGTCTCGGCAAGCACGAAGGTGCCCTCCGCCAAGGTGCTCTGGTTGGCACATTCGTCGCTTGCGCTCTCGCGACATGGCTCAGCCTAGGGCAATTTTTCAGGCGGAGAAACTGGGACGAACGCGAAAAAAACATTGCGGTGTCACGAGAGCCATAAAGGGTAAAGGCAAACGCGGTGACGGCCGCAACCCTTAGAACCTCCGACCCAACTACGCCATGAAGCCAGTCCCCCTTCTCGCATTCGCCCTTCTATTCGCCACTTTCCCCTCGGTCAATCTTCGGGCTGACCTGCCGCAGGTTCGAGAAGTCGACGCCCAACCGCTCATTCTACAGGTCCAGCGATTGAAGGAAGCTCTCGACTACCTTGGCGAACCACTACCTGCCAATACCCTCAAAAAATTGAATTCCGCCATGATTCAAAGTGTACCCGATCACGTCATCCGCCTCGTTCAGGAAGCGCTGGACCCTCTCTGCATCACTGTCGTGACTATTAGCCCCGAATCCCGAGTGAAGGTGGCAAGCGGTCCGGCAAAACCTGAATTGGCGGAACACGGTTGGCGAAATTTCCTAGTCAAAGTAATCAACAAGGCTGGAGTGACGGCTCCTTTGAAAGCCTCCAGCTCAAATGCGTTGCCCACCAGTTTCGGTGGTTGGGGAAAAAATCGCAACCGCCCGAAAAGCGGTTCCCCTAATTTGCCGAGGGATCGCTGGCTTGGCATGCAAACCTTCGACGGACGCCCGCTCGCTCCAACCCTTTCAGGACTTGCTCTTGAATACCGCATCATCCAGCTCTATTCCCGCGATGCCGGGAAGCGTTCCGCCACCATCGCCTTCGACGTGGGACAAGGCACCCAGGATTTGGGTTTTCGCAACGAAACCACAGTCACCTTCGACTGCTTGGCTTCCACCTCGGTTTCACTTAAGGTAATTGATGAAAACGGAAAACCGACGGTTGCCGAGTTTCTGGTGCGGGACAAACTCGGACGCGTATATCCCTCGCAAGCCAAACGGCTTGCCCCCGACTTTCATTTCCATCCTCAGGTGTATCGCTATGACGGGGAAGATCTCGTGCTTCCTCCCGGCGAATACGATTTCGAGGTAGCCCGCGGGCCCGAATCCCTAAGACAAAAACGCACGATAATCGTCGGGCGCGAAGCACAAACCGAAACCTTTCACCTCAAAAGATGGGTGGATCCTTCGCTTTCAGGATGGTGGTCGGGTGATCATCACATCCATGCAGCCGGATGCGCTCACTACCTGAACCCAACTGAAGGCGTGCACGCGTCCGACATGCTGCGACACTGTCTCGGCGAAGACCTGAAGATCGGAGCGAACCTAACTTGGGGTCCTTGCTTCGATTACCAAAAGCAATTTTTCACCGGAGCCATCGACAAGGTCTCCAAATACCCCTACCTGCTTCGCTACGACGTGGAAGTTTCGGGCTTCGGCTCGCACCGCTCGGGTCACCTTTGCCTGCTGCGCTTGAAGGATCAGATCTACCCCGGCGGGGATTCAAAAAACCATTGGCCTACCCTTTGCTTGAACACTCTGAAGTGGGCTCAAAAGCAGGGTGCTGTCTGCGGACCTGCTCACTCGGGTTGGGGTTTGCAGGTCGCGGGAGACAAGTTGCCCACTTACGAAGTACCCCCTTTCAACGGAATCGGGGCCAACGAGTTCATCGTGGACGTCACCCATCAAGTAGAAGGTCCGAATGGCACCACAGTACCCGCCGTTGATTTCCTCTCCATGGTCGATACCCCCTCCATCTGGGAACTTAACATCTGGTATCATGTTCTGAATTGCGGGTTTCGCACGCGAATCAGTGGCGAAACTGACTTCCCCTGCATTTACGGTGAGCGGGTCGGTCTTGGTCGATCATACGTCAAGCTGGACGGCAAGCTCGACTACGATCGCTGGTGCGAGGGAATAGTCAAGGGGTCCGCCTACGTATCGGACGGGAAAAGCCACCTCATGGACTTCAAGATCGATGACGTATTCATGGGCAAAGGAGAAAGCGAATTGAACCTAAAAGCCCCTCGCAAAGTTAAGGTAACGGCAAAAGTCTGTGCCCGACTTAATGAAAAGGGAGACGCCTCGCTGATCAACAGGCCTTTAAGCCAAAAGCCCTACTGGCACATCGAACGCGCTCGACTCGGGCTCGACTCGCGGCAAGTGAAAGTGGAGTTGATTCGCAATGGTTATCCCGTCGCATCCAAGATCATCAAGGCAGATGGCTCCATGCAGGATCTCTCCTTTGAGACGATGGTGGAAAACAGTTCGTGGTTCGCTTTGCGCATATTTCCCAGCTCTCACACGAATCCCGTATTCGTCCTTGTCGACGACAAGCCGATCCGAGCTTCCCGGCGAAGCGCCGAATGGTGCCTCAAGAGCGTTGACCAATGCTGGTCTCAAAAGCAGAAGCTAATTGCCCAGAAGGAAATGAAGGACGCTATCAACGCCTATGAGCATGCTCGACAAACATACCGCGGCATACTCGCCCAGACAAAAACGAAATGAACATAAAACGGAATCTACTAGTCCGTATCTCTTGGGCGGCAGTCTTTCTCATTCCGGCACTCCTCCATGGCCAAGTCCGTGAAGTGCGCATCACCAGTTCCATAGACGGTTCCGAGCAACCTGCCATCTTCTTTGCCCCCGCAAAAAAGGATGCGCCCTCGCCACTTCTCGTCACCCTTCATTCTTGGAGCGCCGACTACCGACAGAAACTCCACAAGTCCATGGAGAATCATTGCGTGAAAAATGGTTGGGCCTACGTTCACCCGAACTTCCGAGGCCCAAACCGAAACCCAAAGGCCACGGGTTCCGATCTCGCGGTGCAAGATGTCCTCGACGCCGTTGATTTTGCCAAGAAACAAACCAATGTAGACGAGAAACGGATTCTCCTGATCGGCACGTCGGGCGGTGGTTATATGAGCCTCCTCATGGCCGGACGCACTCCCCACCTCTGGGCAGGTGTATCCGCATGGGTACCCATAGCCGACCTCGCCGCATGGCACGCCGAATGCAAGGCCAAGGGAAGAAAATACGCCCGCGAAATCGAACTCTCCTGCGGGGGAGCCCCCAAGGCATCGGATAAAGTGGATGAGCAATATCACAAACGGTCGCCACTCACCTACTTGCCCAAAGCAAAGGGCATCGTAAACCTAGACATAAATGCCGGCATTCGAGACGGTCACTCCGGAAGCGTTCCCGTTAGCCACAGCCTCCACGCCTTCAATGCCGTCGCAGAAAAAAAAGACCAAGTTCCGAAAACCCTCATCGACGAACTCGTCCAAACCGCCAAAGTCCCCGGCTCCCATGTCTTCTCCGGCAAAGACCTCAGCTATGGCAAAAAGCAACCTCTCTTCCGGCGTATTTCCGCAAAAGCTCGGGTCACCCTCTTCCATGGAGGTCACGAGCTTGTTGCACCCGCCGCCCTAGCTTGGCTGGCCACGAAAAGCAAGTGAACGTCCCAAAGCTCCGGTTGCCCCAATCCGCACTTCTGTTTGCGGTCACAACCTTTCTCAACGCCGGAACACTTGTTCGCGAGGCCCGTTGGCTAATCCCAAAAGGTGAACCCCTTCTCGTTCGTGAATTTCAAGAACTTGCAATCGTTAATTCGCAATGGCAATCGAGTGGCGACCTGAAAATTGATCAAGCTCCGGAAGCCGTGACCCTCCACTCTAAGGGGAACGACCCTTCTCTCGAAACCGCCCTTCCTCCGGGAACAATCGGACCGCTCCTCGTCACCCTCCGTTGTCGGGCAAACACCTACAACCCCGCTCAACTTTTTTGGCGAGGAAATAGGCAAGGCTACGCTTCCATCCGTTCCACCTCCGTCCCACTGTACCCAACCGCCGACTTCGCCGACTTCACTTTTCATTTGGAAACCAACGCCACCCTCACCCACCTCCGCCTCGACCCTTTCCCCGCTGCCGGACACCTCTCCGTTCAACGTCTGACCTTTTCCCGCATCGGCTTGGGTTCTCCTTCAAACTCGGAAGCCCATTTCGTTCCATCTTCGGGGGACGCAACCATCCGAGCTCCCGCACTCGGTTCGGAAATCGTCGTCACCACCACTTCCCGTCTTGCCGGAGCCGTCCACTCGCTCAAGTGGAAGGGCAAGGAATTCATCGACAGCCATGACCACGGTCGGCAACTCCAATCCGCCTCAAATTTCGATGCAGGAGGTAGCTTTCATCCCGAAACCTTCAATCCCACCGAGGCGGGTTCTCGCAACGACGGAGTAGGTTCGGTTGCCACCAGTCGACTCCTTCGTCTCACCTCTTCGGGAAACTCACTCACTACCACTAACCGCATGGCCTTCTGGATCGCCCCGAGGCAATCCTCCGGTGAAAACCCCGCAAAAAACAAAACTCTGCTATCCCGGCATATTTTAAAAAAGAACATTCAAATCGGCCACCGTGACTTTTCAAACGTTCTACCCTACGACGTAACCTTCACCGTCCCTCACGGCGAAAACCACCGCTACGCGCAGTTCGAAGTTCTTACAGGCTACATGCCTCCGGAATTCTCAAAGTTTTGGAAGTTCGTTCCCGAAAGCGGTAAGCTCGCCTCCCTCTCCGACGGTCCCGGTGAGCAACCTTTTCCCGTCGTGCTCTCCACTCCGAACGGCTCGCACGCCATGGCCTGCATTCCAAGAGAAAGTCCTTCCGCAAATTGTCGGGGTCCGGGCTACGGACGCTTTCGCTTTTCCACAGAAGAAGTAGTGAAATGGAACGTCGTGTATCGTCTCAGAAACAAAAATGGCATTCCTCCCGCAAACTATTCATTTCGCTTGTTCGTCGTAGTCGGCGACCTCAAAACCGTTCGCTCCACGCTCGTCCAACTCGGTTTACCACATCCTCGCTGAAAACAAGCAAACTATTGCCCTTTGAAGTTTCTATCGTTAAGTGAGTTAGGAATGATCAAGACTTGGATCGGCAGTTTTAGGCTAATAGGTATAATCGAAGGTATTTCCTACCTTCTGCTTCTCGGCGTAGCCATGCCGTTGAAGTACTATTTTGGGGATGTCGCGATCGATGAATCCGGAAAAACCATTTATGCAAATGCGATCTACGTAAAGATCACAGGCATGGCCCACGGCATCCTCTTCATTCTCTACGGTCTGTTGCTGGCCATAGCCATGCGTCACCACAAATGGAGCCTAGGTTATGGAGCCTACTTGCTCGGAGCGGCCTTCATCCCACTCGGGACTTTTTACACGGACCGCAAGCTACGCGAACTGGAATCCCAGAACTAGGGCGCTTCACCTAACCATCACCTGACTACTGACGAGGACTTTTCGCTCGTCGGTTAAGTCGACGTACCAAGCGGTGGCTTCCTTGGGAGGGGAGTCGCCTTTGATGCTGTGGCCATCGACAGCCAGATTCTTAGTCGTCCAAGGTCGGGCTTTGTTTTCGGTGTGCGAACCCGTGGTGTAATGCAGACGAGCGGAAATCAACTTTGTGGACGCCTTGACCTGCGCGATCAATTGACCGGCCTTGAGCTCGGGACTCGAAACCACCGGCATGGGAACACCGCCCTTGAGGTATTGGTCGACGAAAGGGAAGAACTCGGGGAAGTCGAAAATGTGGCCGTGGCGCATCCTTAACTGTATGCTGTAGTTCTTTTCCGTTCTAACGAGGGCGCATGACTTGGCGTAACTGTCCATTGGGTAAGCAAAATCGTTGGTGCCATTGATAAAGGCCACCGGCATGCGAGCCGAAGCAAGATAACTGGACGGGTCCCAAAGCTTGTGCCATTTGTCCGACTGGGCTTGGTTCATTTTCCCGAACTCGGAAGCTTTCCAGACACTGTTGTCGCGCAAGAAACCGCATCCGTAAACGGGCATGGCGAACTTAAATCGGGAATCCACTCCCGCCACGATACAAGTGAGGTAACCACCCCAGCTTATGCCCGTAACCCCGATGCGATCAACGTCCACTTCGTCGAAACTGCGAATCAACGAGTGGGCAAGAAGCACATTGGCCACGGCATGGTATGACCATTGATTCTCAACAGGCTCGTCGATCGTTGCAAATTTCTCTTTGTGACCTTGATCGGGGCCGCCGTCGGGCAAGGGCTTACGGCCCGCTCCTTTGCCGGCCAAGTCCATAGCGATGGCGACGTAGCCACGCTTTGCCCAAAGCTCGGCCCACTTCTCGAAAGCGGCGCCACCACCACCGTGGACAAGAACGAGTGCAGGAAAAGTCTTCCCCTTGATCCCGAAACTAGCGGGCGAAGCATAGTAGGCGAAGACATTGGTGAGTTTCCCCTTGTAAGAGAGACCCCTGTAGGTAAGCGATTTCACCTTAGACTCCTCATTCACCCAATTGTAGGTAGGAGTCTTGGATAGCGCATGGACCTCCCAAGGAATAAACTTCGGCAGAGGAAGTGGTTCGGCTCCATTCGCAAACACAGCCAACAGCAAGAGGGACGCAACAAACAGAAAAAAGTTGGGTTTCATAAATCTCATAAAATAACGAGAAGTAAGGAAAGGGCGAATTCCTTTCCTCGAATTTAACTAATTATGATTTTCACTTTGGACTTTCGTAAATCGGGTATTCCGGAGATAATAGGCGTGTGTTTTCTCTCGGCAAACTCAAGCTCGGCTCCAACCTTTTTCTTTCACCATTGGCAGGTTATACCAACCTGCCCTTTCGGTTGGTGATTCGGGAAATCGGTGGTGTCGACTTATGTACCACGGATCTCGTCAACGCTCGCTCCCTGCTCGAGAAGAACCCGAAGGCGATCAAGCTAATCGAGACCAACGAAGCGGACAGTCCGCTCTCCGTTCAGCTTTTTGGAGGCGTTCCTGAGGAAATGCGGGATGCGGCCGCTTATCTGGAATCAATCGGCATGGACTCGGTAGACGTCAACATGGGTTGCCCCGTCCCAAAGGTCACTAAGACCGGCGGCGGAGCTTCCATGATGACGGAACTCCCTAAGACACAAGCCCTCATACGGGCAATGACCGACGCAATTAACATACCCGTAACGGCCAAGATGCGACTCGGCTGGGATGATAAAAACCTAACTGCTCCCGATCTCGCCAAGGCCCTTGAGGACGCCGGGGTCTCCGCCATTTTCGTACATGGCCGGACGCGGGCCCAAGGGTTCGACGGAACCGTCAATCTCGACGGCATTCGCAAAGTCGTGGAAGCGGTGGACAACATCCCGGTGATCGGCAATGGCGACGTCACCACA
>JACNJI010000134.1 GCA_014382645.1 Verrucomicrobiota bacterium
GAAAGTCGGTGGGAGCGACAATCGCTTCATGGTCACCCATGGGCTCTGGAAAAAGTGCGAGGATACTGATGACGGGCCAAGAGCCGCGGCTCGCCGTAACGGAAAACCCAATTACGACGTTGCGGGAGCCGACGAGAAAAGTTTCTCCACCGACTGGCTTACGGACAAAGTAATCGACTTCGTGAACCTCAATCGAAGCAAGCCTTTCTGCTATATGGTGGACTATCCCGACCCGCATGGCCCCAACACGGTGCGAGCTCCCTATGACGTCATGTATGCCGACGCCAAGGTACCCATACCTCGATCGCTGACAAAGACCTTGGCTCAAACTCCGAAATGGGGCGGCAGGCAAGGTCCCCGACTTACCGCCGACACCGTACGCTCGATCATGCCGAAATACTACGGCATGGTTAAATGCTTGGACGACAACGTGGGGCGAATCTTGGAATCCCTGAGAAAAAACAAGATTATCGATCGTACGCTCATCGTATTCACTGCCGACCACGGCGACCTCTGCGGAGAGCATGGGCGCATAAACAAAGGCGTACCCTACGAGGGCTCGGCTCGAATCCCCTTCTTGCTCCACTGCCCCGGCCAGGTGCCTGCGGGAACTATCGTGAACGAGGCCCTAAGCTGTGTCGACTTCCTCCCCACGACACTCTCTCTGATGGAGGTCAACACAGTCGGAGAGGAACAGGGGAGAGACGCCTCCGCCCTCTTTCGCGGAGAGGGGAAGGAATGGAACGACATCGCCTTCATTCGTTCCACCAGTGCAGGTAAACCATGGCTTTGCGCCGTAGCCGACAACCATAAGCTTGTTTTTTCCGCTATGGACGAACCCTGGCTCTTCGACTTGGCTGAGGATCCCGATGAAATGGATAACTGTTACGAAATACCAAAGTACTCGTCAGTCGTGCTAAGTCTAACAAAAGCACTGGCAAGCTATTGTAGAAAGTATGAAGACCCCTATGGCGAAGTCCCTGAAATCAAGGCCGCCATAAAGAAAGCGCTGGGTCACAAATAACCCCTAGGTTACTTGGCGGGAGCGGCTCCCGCAACATTTAGAGAAATCTCAATCTCATTGGATACTTTTTCGAGCTTTTCTCCGGGTCGTATTCCAAAATCATCGCGCTTCACGACGAACTTTGAACGGATCACGAGAAGATCGCCTGGCACGCGATTACGCTTCTCTAACATTCCTTTGAGGAAGGTCAGCTTGATGGGGGCCGTAATTTCCTTGGTCACTTTCCTGATAGTCATCTTTCCCTTGGCCACAGCGATAATGTGGAGACCGTCTTTCCGCACATTCTCGAGTTTAGACAAGACAAATTTGATTTCAGGATACTTCTTAACGTCCATCCACTCCTCACCGTGAATATGCTCCTTGAGTACGGGATTTCCGACATGGAGACTGGTGGCTACTAGAGTAATGGAGCCGGTTGTGGACTCAGGGGAACTGGGGTCGAACTTGACGATGCCCGCGACACCGTGACCGGACCCGTTGATCGACTCAAGCGGGGCATCCATCTGAAAAATGACGTTGTTTACGTTTTTCGGATCCTTGAAGTCGAAAGTGATAACCTTGGCCGACAGGCAGGTGGAAGCGATTAAAGCTGCGAGAAAGGGAAAACATTTCTGAGTCATTGTTTGGAATCGTTGTTGGAATTTACGGATTTGATTGTCGAAAAGATAAAAAAGAAAGGCTCCAGACAAAAAGGGCAAGAACCAAGGAAAGAATGGGAGTTTCTATTCCCGCGACGAAACGGTCTTCCCATATGATTTGTTCCTGAGTGCCAAGCTCGGGCATGCCTTCGATGATGGGAATTTCAACTCGGTTTTCCACGCTCGTCTTCCAAAGGCCCGGTTGTAATCCGTGATACCACCAAAGCCCTACCCCAAAGCACAATACCACAAGGGACAGTGACCGAAGGACAATTCGGCCAATAGGCACGGAGTAATCACTCATGCCCGAGGATGAGCCTGTGCGTGCACTTGCTTCAAACGAGCAACCGTCACATGTGTGTAGATTTGCGTGGTGGACAAATTGGCGTGCCCGAGAAGCTCCTGTACGGAACGCAAGTCAGCCCCGTTGTCCAGCATGTGGGTGGCATAAGAGTGACGGAGTTTGTGAGGGGTCAGATCGTCAGGCAACCCCGCCATGCGAAGGTATTTCTTCAGCAAGGTCTGGACGGAACGAACGCTAAGACGTTTGCCGATGCGATTCACGATCAGGGGAGCGTGAATCGAGGCATCTTGAGCAAACTCACTTCTGAAATGGCGAACGCAATGAACGGCGTTCTCACCGATTGGGCACAGACGTTGTTTGTTCCCCTTGCCAGTAACTCGAGCGGTAGCCCGCCGGAGATCAAGATCACCATAGTTCAAGCCCACCAGCTCACTTACCCGTACACCACCACCGTACAGAATTTCCAGAACGATCCGATCCCGCCATGCAAGAAAAGGCTCCAAGGCATCAGTCTCGATAAGCTTGATGGGCTGAAACAAGAGGAGATCGGCTTGCCTCACCGTAAGAAACTTCGGGAGAGTCTTTGCGACCTTGGGCAAGGTAAGCCCAAGAAAAGGGTTTCGATCGGCCAGTTTACGTTCCATGCAAAACTTAAAGAACATGCGAATGCCCGAGACGTGGTTGCGAAGCGTCCGTCGCGAGAGGCGACGTTGTTCCTCCACCAGATAGGAACGAACAAAGGTTTTCGAAATGACGTTGAGGTCGCCTGGCCAATCCACTTGAGAGCGCAACCAAACGAAAAAGTTGACTAGAGCATGACGATAGTTTCGTGCCGTGTAGTCCGAGAGTCGCCGCTCTAACGATAGATGATCAACAAACAAATCCACTAAGGCGTGCTCAGGAAAGCACTGATCCCGCGTAGAGTCAGTTGGTTCGCTTACTTGAGCCGTTCCCACGTCCCGACCGCCAAATCAAATAAGAACCAAAAGAAAATGACGAGGAAGACAATGCTCGCCAAGCTCAAGTATACTCCGAAACCGGTCTCCGGCTTTCGAGGTTGCTCGGGACGATAAGCGTTGGAAGTGTTGTCATAAGGAACATAGGGCACGACATTGTTCGTGCTTTCTCCACGATTTCTAACTGGTGTCTTGTGGCTCATCCGATACAAAACCTAATCGTCGCTCAGCTACGATGCAAGCGGAACCATTTACTCATCCCTAAGGAAAGCCACGATGCGCGGGATACATTCGTCCGATGCATCCTCCAGCAGGTAGTGACCGGCATTGGGTAAGGTCTGCACTGAAAGGTCCGAAAAACGCCCGCGCCATTGGTCGAGAAAATGCTCACTGAAACAAAAGTCGCGCAAGCCCCAGCATGCCAATTTGGGAGTGTCTGCGAATCGGCTAAGCTTGTCTTCGATGTCCGCGACAAGAGGTCGTGTCGGGTGGTTTTCTTCATGCGGTATGTCCCGAACGAAACGCCATACGGCAACACGATTGGCCCAAGAGTCGTAGGGGAAAAGAAAACCTTTGCGAACGGCTTTTGGCAGTGCCTTGACCGTGGCCATTCGAGCAGCCAATCCTGCAAACGCATTCAGTCCGCGAACAAGAAAAGCCCCAACAACGGGCAAACGGCAAAGCAATATTCGCTTGGGAACTCGAGGAGAAAGGAAGGCCGCGGTATTCAAAATGACCAGACGTTCAACATGCTCCGGCACATCACGAAAGGCTCCGAGACCAATCGCGCCACCCCAGTCGTGAACGACGAGTCGCACTTTGTCTATGCCGAGTCGATCCAGCAAGGTACGCAGGTTCCCCATGTGAGCGGAAAGATCGTAAGGGAAGGAACGATGAGGGGGTTTATCGGAGAGACCACAACCGAGATGATCAGGGGCAATGCAGCGGTCTTTTTCCCTAAGGGCAAGAACCAGTTTGCGATAAAAGAAAGACCAAGTGGGGTTCCCATGCAGCATCAGGATCGGTGGACGGGCACCCTCCCCCTCGTCGAGATAATGCAATCGCCAACCACCTTCAAGCTCTAGGAATTTTCCCTCAAAGGGGTATTCTGCCTTAATGTCGTCGGGGAGATTCAATTGGTGACGGAATGGATGATGCAGGAAAGACCGCTACCGATTCCAAGGAAAGCGGTGGAACACCCCGACGTTACTTTCCCTGCCTCATGGGCAAGGGAATAGGTGATAGGCAGAGAGACGGATCCGCAATTCCCAAGAGTCTCGAAACTGGAATAGTTTTTTTCGGGATCAAGACCGATTGACTCAAAAACGGCTTTGGTGTGAGCACGGCCGACTTGATGCGTGATGATCAGTTCCGGCGTCTCGGGCGTCCAACCCGTATGAAGGGAAAACTTGTCCCAGGCTCGCTTCGCCACCGCGATGCCCGCTCGCAAGAGTGCTTCAGAGTCCGTATGCATCTCGAGCGCGCCTCCGGAAGAATCACCTTCGCAAAGATGGTTATGAGACGTATCGGTCTCCACCACGCCCCGACCGATCAAGGGAGCATCCTCGCGGTCGAGCAAGTCGCGATGGACGACAGACCAAGCAACCGCACCCGCCCCAATCGTGAGATTGGCAAAGAACGGTTTGATCGTTTGGCGATCGAGGTCACGCTCATTAAGTATCTCGATGGTTCTATCGACAAGGGGGCGACCATTCTCTCCCGCGACAATTACGGCGCGTTTGATTTGCCCACTTTCAATAAGGCCTCCCGCAAGGATCAAGGCATTGACAAACCCCAAGCAGGCATTGGACACATCTAAAATTTGGACATTCGAACCTAGCCCCATTAGACGATGAACGTAAGAGGCAGTAGCCGGTTCAAGACGATCTCGACATACCGCGGAATGAATCAAAAGGTCTATCTCTTTTGCCGGGACACCCTTAGCCAGCAAAGTATTACCTGCTTCAGCGGATGCTTGGGATGCAGAGAAACCTTCGGGCCAGAAGCGGCGTTCTCGGATTCCCGTCATGAGCTCGAGTCTTCCTTGAGGAAGGTTCAGGCGTTCGTAAAGAGGGGAAAGACGATCCTCGATCGCATCGGAAGTAACCACTTCGGGTGGGAGAGCATAGGCCATGGCCTCGACGGCGACGTTTGTAAAATCCATAATAGAAAGTGCTCCCCGCTAAATCAGCGCCGAATCAAAGTTGTTGGAAATTGAAAACCCATGGAGAATCCACCGATCAACCATCCGTCTTCATGACGGACTTGACCACTTCCTTGTCGAAGTAGTTGAACCCCATTCCGGCATCGATGACCACCCCTTGTCCATTGATACCGCTGGATCTCGGACTGAGTAGAAATACGGCGAGGTTTGCGACCTCATTCGTAGCTAATGCGCGTTTGCGAAAAGTAAGTTTCTCCGCGTAAAGGTAGTTATCGAGGTAGCCGGGAATGCCTGCGGAAGCACTGGTCTTGAGGGGACCTGCATTGACGGAGTTAAAACGAACCTCGGAATCGGCGGAAAACGATTTGGCCAGATAGCGAACGGAAGTTTCCAAGGCGGCCTTGATCGGGGCCATGTAACCGTAATCCTCCGCCGTGACGTGAGTGGACGATATGCCGATCGTGACTACGGAGGCGTCGCTCGCGAGGAGAGGCTTGCAGGCGTTGGCCACCTCTACCAAGGAAAAAGTGGATACTTGAGTGGCTCGAAGAAAGTCCTTCCGCTTCGTTTCATGAAAGGGCTTGAGACCTTCGGAGTAGTCGGCAAAGGCGATCGAATGAAGAACGCCATCCAAGGGAGCATGACCTTCTGCCTTTAAGCGACTGGCCAAGCCCGCGATCTCCTCCTCACTCTCCACGTCGCAGACGA
>JACNJI010000374.1 GCA_014382645.1 Verrucomicrobiota bacterium
CATCGTGGCTAAGTAATTTGTATATTCCCCTGCGAATTCCTTCCTCTACGCCATCGGGCATGGCCGGCTGATGATAAGTTTCGTTCATCAGGGTCAGATAGTAATAAACATTCTCTTGGTCAGGCCCGTACATGCGTCTCAGGCCATCTTGAAGAATGACGGCCAATTCGTACGAGAAGGTGGGATCATAGGCTATGCAATTGGGCACGGTGGAAGCCAAAACATGACTGTGACCGTCCTCGTGCTGGAGCCCTTCTCCATTTAGGGTCGTTCGCCCCGCAGTAGCTCCTAAGAGAAAACCTCGAGCCTGCTGGTCTCCTGCCAACCAAGCCATGTCTCCTACCCGCTGAAAGCCGAACATGGAATAATATATGAAAAAGGGTACCATGGGCAGATCGTTTGTGCTGTAGCTAGTTGCCGCGGCGACCCACGAAGACATAGCGCCCATTTCGTTGATGCCTTCCTGTAGCACCTGCCCCGTGCGGTCTTCCTTGTAGTAAGATACGGCGTCACGATCCTGAGGGACGTAGTTTTGTCCATGTGGATTGTAGATGCCGATTTGACGGAATAGACCTTCCATTCCGAAGGTTCTGGCTTCGTCCGCGACTATGGGTACGACCCGATCGCCGATAGCATCATTTTTCAACAGAATGTTGAGAGCCCGTACGAAGGCCAATGTGGTCGAGATCTCTCTTTTTTGCTCGCAGAGGAGGGATTCAAATGCCTCAAGAGCCGGCATTTGCAATTCCCCCGAAAAACGGGTGATTCTGCTCGGTACGTATCCGCCAAGCTCTTTCCTGCGAGAATGCAGATACTTGTGTTCGGGAGAACCTTCTTCCAGTTGAAGATACGGCAAATTCGGCAAGTCGTCATCGGAAACCAAGTCCTCCAGTCTCAAGCGATCTCGCAAGTAAGCGAGTGAGGTCTGGTCCATCTTTTTTACTTGGTGGGCGACGTTTTTGCCTTCGGCGGCACCACCCATGTAATGACCTTTTACCGTTTTGGCTAGTAGCACAGTTGGACGATCTGTAATTTCCTGAGCCTGCTTGAAAGCCGCGTAGATTTTGGAAACCTCGTGTCCACCTCGGCGCAGTGAAAAGATTTCGTCGTCGCTCATGTCTGCTACGAGAGCAGCTGTCTCGGGATACTTTCCGAAGAAGTGCTCTCTAACATAGGCGCCATTCTTTGACTTTAAAGTCTGGTAATCGCCATCCAGAGTTTCGTTCATCAATTGAAGTAATTTCCCCGAACTGTCCTCAGCCAAAAGCTTATCCCAGTTACTTCCCCAAATTACCTTGATCACATGCCAGCCGGCCCCTCGATAGAGACCCTCCAATTCTTGGATTATCTTACCGTTGCCCATCACGGGACCATCCAAGCGCTGCAGGTTGCAATTGATTAGAAAACAAAGATTATCCAACTTTTCGCGGGCTGCGAAGGCTAGACCTCCTTTGGACTCTGGTTCGTCCATCTCCCCATCGCCGACAAAACAGTATACACGCTGGCGTGAAGTGTCTTTGAGGCCTCTGTTGTTCAAGTAACGTATAAAGCGAGCTTGATAGATCGAGGCAATCGGAGCCAAGCCCATTGATACCGTTGGGAACTGCCAAAAATCAGGCATCAACTTGGGGTGGGGATAGGATGAAAGACCCCCGCCATCGACTTCTTGACGGAAATGGTCAAGCTGGGACTCGGTTAAGCGCCCCTCCACAAATGCTCTAGAATAAATGCCCGGGGATATGTGACCTTGGTAGTAAATCAAATCTCCTGAATCGCCATTGCTTGGCGCGCGAAAAAAGTGGTTGAAGCAAACTTCGTAGAAGGCCGAAGACGATTGGTAAGATGCTATGTGTCCCCCAAGTTCCAGATTCTTTTCCGATGCTCGAAGAACCATCATTACCGCATTCCACCTTACGACTGCGCGGATGCGGCGTTCGATGTCAGTATCTCCGGGGTATTCGGGTTCTTCGGAAGTCGGGATACTGTTTATGTAATTCGTTGTAATACCAGACGGCATATCAACTCCGGAAAGGCACGCCTTCTCAAAAACCTTATCCAGCAAAAATTTCGCCCGCTCAACACCATCCTCGCGAATGACGGATGCGACCGAGTCGATCCACTCCTGTGTCTCCAATGTATCTAGTTCTTCTTGCATGATCAGTTAGAAATCGGAAAACCTTTGATAAATGATAAAACTTGAAGACTTTTCACTGGGATGGTTCATCCGATTTTTTTGGGTCCATGAGGAGAGAATCGAAATGAGATGCACTTGCGGATTTTACTACTTGCGCTGATTGCTCAGCAGAAAATTTAATGCTTTTTGTATAGTCGCCAACCATCTTAATCGCAAGAATAAAGGGGTTGGTGAGGAGGTCGGTGCAAATCGCCATTCAATGTGAAACTTAGCGCCTGCCTTCTAATTATCTTCCATTGAGATGAATTTCCGTTCACTACGAGAATCCTTGCTCAAGAAAACGGGAAAACCTTAGCCTGCTTTGTCTTTCGCTAATGCCTTCTTGTCTTTTGTCCAAACTTCATTCCAACATCTTACTCACCATGAAATATTTATCAGTTTTAACTCCTTTACTGCTATTCGGATGCGTTTCCATTGAGAAAGACTCATCTTTCAAAGATAAAGCTCTGCACCATGTTGTTCTTTGCTGGCTAAAGGATTCAGGTAACCTTGAGGCCCGCGAGCGAATCGTGGAGGTCACGAAAACCTTCCGGAATATCCCCGGAGTCTTGGAAGCTCGAGCAGGGCAAGTAATTCCGAGCGACCGTTCAATTGTCGACGACAGTTTCGACGTCGGCATCCTAATCGTCGTGGCGGATGCCAAAAGCTTGACTGAATATTTGGAACATCCGATCCACCGGAAAGCCAAGAGGGATGTACTTGTTCCCTTGGTCAGCAAAATCATAGTCTATGATTTCCAGTAATGAATTCGTAAACATCATGAGAACCATGTCTATCCACCGCACCTCCATTCTTTCCGTCGTCCTTCTCTTGTTTTCCATTGCTATTGAAGCGGCGGAGAAACCGCGTCTTCGAGTCGGCTATGCCCAGAAACCCGAGGAGGCTCGAGCGGAACTGGACGCCATTCGCAATTCCGTTCCTGACCTAAAGAGTTGGACGAAGCGCAGGGAGCGGGTACTGGCAGGTATTTTGGCCGGAGCCAAACTGGAAAAGCTTCCCAGGCGTACGCCTCTCAATCCACGTTTTGTCAGTAAACGCATTCGGCCCGGTTACATGGCGGAAAACGTGGCGATTGAGAGTTCGCCCGGACATTACGTCACCGGAACCCTATATCGCCCTACTGATTTCAAGGGCAGGCTTGCCGGCATCCTCTGCCCCCATGGACACGGCGGTCGCTTTAAGGAGTCCCGTCAGGCTCGTTGCGCGGTACTGGCTCGGATGGGCGCCGCCGTATTTCTCTACGACATGATTGGATATGGGGACTCCAAGCTGGTGGGTTGGAACCATCGGAAGACTCCCGAGATCCTTCGGTTGCAGACTTGGAATAGCATGCGTGCCCTCGATTTCCTTATCAGCCTCCCCAACGTCGACCCGAAACGGATCGGGATGACCGGCTGTTCAGGTGGAGGAACGCAGACCTTTATATTGTCGGCCTTGGATGAGAGGGTTTCCGTATCCGTGCCAGTTTGTCAAGTGTCAGCCCATTTCTTTGGCGGCTGTGTTTGTGAGAGTGGAATGCCTATCCACTGGAGCAATACTCACAAGACCAATAACGCCGAGATTGCCGCCTTGGCTGCCCCTCGTCCGCAGTTGATCGTTTCCAACGGCAAGGACTGGACGCAGAAGACTCCGGAGAACGAGTATCCATTCGTTCGCCACGTCTATGGACTCTATGGTGCTACGGATCGCCTGGGAAACGCCCATTTCAAGGAGGAGGGCCACGACTACGGGACGTCCAAGCGCATGGCAGCCTATCCTTTTCTGGCGAAACACCTCAAACTTGATCTGTCCCGTGTCACCGGTGACGACGGTAGCGTCGATGAATCTTTCGTGGTAATGGAGTCGGAAAAACAAATGATGGTATTCAAGGGCAAGTATCCCGAAAACGCGGTGCCGGCTAATACGCCTCTGCCTTGATCGCGTCCTTTAACTTTCATTGTACTTGGATTCGATGAGTTGAGGGTAGAAGCCGTAGAAGGGATAAACCTTCATGTTAGATTTTTAATTAAAGATTGTCTCAAACATTTGACGGTGTTCTATTAGTCGGTCGTTAGAGAATTTAATTATGTTAGCTTCACGCAGTGAGATACTTAAGGGTTTAACTTTAGGATCCGGGGTCATGCTTCCCCCTCTTATGGCCCAACGCGTGTTGGCCAACGCGGAGGGCAAAACGAGCGCCCCGCGCTTCGTATTCGTCATCCAGAGCAACGGTTTCGATGCCGTCCAAGCCTGCCCCGAGAGCATCCCGTTTCAGAAATACGAGGACCGTGACAAGTTCGAGTCCATCGACCTCGCCGAACACAAGTTGCCCAAGGGCCTGGCTCCCTTGGAATCGCTGAAGTCAAAGACTACGATCTTACAGGGCTTATCTGGCCGATGCACGGGAGGCGGGCATTCCACTCACGGGGGGGTGTCTTGGCATGTGTCGGGTTTCCGGCGCCAACACTTCGCCCCAGAACGTCACCATCGATTACCAGTTGGGCCAAGCCAAGCCCGGAATGTTGCCTTGGATGGGCGTAGGCATGGCATCGGGGGCCCGCGACGCCTTGATGAACATTTCCGCCCGGGCTCCGCACAAGTCCTTGTCCGGGCTGGTGTAGCCCATGATCACTTTGTTCTCGATCGTGCCGAGCTACGTCGTTGGCGCCAGCAAAACCGAGAAGCCGCCAAGTGAAAAACTGAATGTCGCGGGGATCGGTATCGGCAGCATGGGGAAGGGCAACCTCGGGAACTGCCGAGGCGAGAATATTGTCGCGCTCTGCGACGTCCACGTCCACGTGGCCAAGGATATTTTGACGTGGTTGACGCCTACTGTTTCAGCCGCACCAAATATTTGGCCGGGTTTTTCTTGAATTTCTTGATGCAGGGTTTGCAGCAGAATTTTATCAACTGCCCTTCGTGGACGATTTGCACGGGCTTGCCCATGGAGCCGAGTTCGTTCTCGGACACGATGCAGTTATCCAAGGGGTAAGGCTTGGCGTTCGTGAATGTCCCGGTGGTATTGCAGCCCTGCAGGAGCAGGATGGCGGCGGCTAGTAGTAGTATTTGTTTCATTATTTTCCTATATGTTGCGAGTTTTGTTTACCAGATGAAATTCAGGCCGGCACCGAAGCCGTATTCGGAGTGGTAGCCGCCGGTGATTGAAAATGGCTTGCTCAACCGGTACTTGATCCCGCTGTTCCATTCCCACTTGGAGTGGGTGTCGTACTCGATTTTGTTTTCCCAGCTAAGGCGACTGGTGAGCTGGAGTTCCTTGGCGAGGCCGGGGCGCAGGTCGCCTTCGGAATCGACCGTGAGCGTGCTGGCGACCATGAAGGGCAGGCGGTATTTCACACTGGCGAAAGCGTGGTCCTTCGCGCTGTGTTCGTTGGTGAAGCGGTAGCCGTACACGCTGGTGAGGTTGCGATTGTGGTAGCGCTTCCACACGAGGTCCAGCTCGTGCTCGTCTTCGCTGTCGAAGCTGCGCTCCCAATCCACGCCCACGTTGTTGCGGGCGTTCATCCCACCGGCGTGGCCCTCGGTGAAATTGCTCTGCACGGTTGACTTGATATTAAACATCCACGGATTCATTTTTTTATAATCCAAATTGGGCC
>JACNJI010000421.1 GCA_014382645.1 Verrucomicrobiota bacterium
CACCGAATCTTCCGGTGAGGAGCAAACGATTCGCAAGGGGGTTGTAATCGTGGAGATTAATGGTCAGGTTGCTCGTGACGAAAAGGATGCCCGGATATACCTGCACCGAGGCCTAAATCGCTTCTATGTTTGGTTTAAGGGGAGATACAATTTTCTTCCCTATCGCATACCCTAAGTTCTTCCTACCTCATATATTGCCACTCCGGCAAGTAGGTTTGGGAGTACTCTACGATGGGTTTTCCAGTCTCCGCCTAGGCACACTCTCCTTCGGAGGACTAGGTTGCGGTCACGACAGAAATTTTCGAAATCACGGATTGATACAGGGTTGACGGGGACCCGTTCGTGCCAAGCTTTGTCGTATACGTCGTTTATGATCCGACTACCGTTTAAGAAATAGTGGAGGCGATTACGCCAATAACCGTGATTAACAAAACTTACCACCACTCGCTTGGCGACCTGTAGAGCTTTTTCAATGACTTCACATGGGTTGTTTAATTCTTCCATGGTGCGGGAGAATACGATCCAGTCGAAAGAATCATCGGGAAAGCCTGCAAGAGTTTTGCGAACATCACCTTGATAGACCGGAGCAGCACGTGAGACACAGCCAATGACTTTCTCAATATCAATGTCCACGCCTAAACCTCGTACTTGTTTGGTCTTGGCCAAGTGTTCCAGGAGAATTCCGCAACCGCACCCTAGGTCAAGAACGCTTTCGCCTTGCCCAACCCATTCATCTATTACTCGAAAATCAGCTTCTTTTTTTGCTTCGGTACGAGTGATCGAATCGGGCCTAGAACTTTGTCGATCAAGTTCTCTTTGGTCTGCTCCCTCCAGAAAAACTTGTACAAGACGATGGAATCGTTCGGATTTGAGCAAGAAGGAATCGTGACCGAAATCATGATCGATTTCAGCATAGGAAGCATCCTTACCCAAGCATTGGAGAGTTTCCACAATTTTACGATTTTGCTGGGGAGAGTATAGCCAGTCGGATGTAAAACCTACAGCAAGAGTTCGGGCATTTATTCGACTGAGGGATTGTCCGAGTCCTCCCTCCTCCGCATGAAGATCGAATCGATCGAGAGCCTTGGTGAGATGCAGGTAGGTATTCGCGTCAAAGCGGTTTACGAAGGTCTTCCCCTGATGGCGTAGGTAGCTTTCAACCTCGAACTCAACCCCAAAGTGTGCCTCTACTGACTTCGTTGCGTTACCGTCTATTTGCTCGCGGCGAGATCTACCGAACTTTTGCTCCATGCCTTTGCCCGAAAGGTAAGTGATGTGAGCCATCATTCTGGCGATCGCGAGTCCGACCTCTGGACCCCCGTCGGACGGATAGTCTCCACCGTTCCATTCCGGATCGCCCTGGATGGCGGCTCGGCCAACGTCGTTAAAGGCGATGGTTTGGGCGTTGTGCCGTGTGGTTGCGGCGATCACTACGGTTCGTGCTACTAACTTTGGGCAGGACACTGCCCACTGCAACGCCTGCATCCCGCCCATACTGCCTCCTACGACGGCATAGAGCTTGTCGATGCCGAGATGTTTCACTAAACGCTTTTGGGCGAAAACCATATCGCCTATGGTTAACTCTGGAAATGAGATGCCGTAAGGTTTCCCCGTAGCTTCATTGAGCGAAGTTGGACCAGTGGAACCTTGGCATGCACCAAGGCAATTAGAGCAAATTACAAAGAATCGTTTTGTATCGATGGCCTTGCCGGGACCTATCATTTGGTTCCACCAACCTGGTTTCGTGTCCCCTGGCGAATGAATCCCGGCACAATGATGGTCGCCCGTTAGGGCATGGCATATAAGGATCGCATTTTCCTTGTTCGGAGCAAGCTCTCCATATGTTTCATAACGTAAATTGATGGATGCGATTTCCCCTCCTCTCTCAAATTGAAAGGGTGAGTCGTCACGAAATTCCTTTGGTTTTACAAGACCAACCTCGTCAACTCCGTTTAGGTAATCGGGATCTGTTTTGCTTCCGATCACTTTATGGGAAACTCCTTTGTTTTTCCTGCCTGTGCTTAACTTTATCTCAGCACAAGACAATGAGTTCTTTATCCTTGTGCTGCGTGGGTCTCAATCAAAGCTTCATCTATGTCATAATTGCTGTGAACAGCCTTAACGTCTTCCAACTCGTCGAGGTTGTCAATTAGGCGCAATACTTGACGAGCTACGTTTTCGTCCGAGACGGCGATAAGGTTTTCCGGGAGATAGACGAGCTCTGCGGAATCGGTCTCAATTTGTGCAGCATTCAGTGCTTGTGTCAATTTATCGAATGCTCTCACTTCGGAAAGAACTTCGAAATGCTCCTCTTCGGCAACAACGTCATTCGCATCGTTTTCAAGAGCTAGTTCTGTGAGCGTATCTTCATCGACTTTGTCTTTGGCAATTAGGAATTGGCCTTTGCGCTTAAAGTTGTATGAGAGAGCACCTGTGCCCGCGAGGTTCCCTCCCCCTTTCCCTAGCGTACTCCTGACTTCAGATGCGGACCTGTTTTTATTGTCTGTCGTAACTTCTATTATTAAGCCAACTCCTCCAGGAGCGTAGCCTTCGTAAAGCAGTTCTTCGATTATTGTGCCTTCAAGTTCGCCCGTACCCTTCTTGATCGCTCGCTCCACATTTTCTGCCGGCATGTTGGCTTGCTTGGCCTTTAGAATTAAAGTACGCAGGCGTGGGTTGCATTCAGCGTCCCCTCCGCCATCACGTGCAGTTAGCATAAGTTCTTTACTGATAACGCTGAAAATCTTACCACGTTTGGCGTCTACAGTAGCCTTGTGCCTTTTGGTTGTAGCCCATTTGCTGTGCCCGGACATTTCTTTTTTCCCTTAGTTAATTTCAGTCTCGTGGTTTTTACGATGAAGCGGTCTTCATACTTATGATTTGTTGGCAAGTTTCTTCAAGAGAAATTCGTAGGCAGCCTCCAGCCGTTCTTTTTTCTGCATGGCCTCATCCTGCCGCTTGGCCCCAAGGTTACGCACTTTGTCGGGATGATATTTTTCCATGAGCCTCCGATAAATTTCATCGATTTGTTTTTTGTTTAGCTTCCCGCGCAACTTTAAACCGAGAACTTGGCGATGTTGCCTTTCCTCTTCCTCGATGAAATCGGCATCAGGTTTTTTCTGACCGTCCTTTGCTTCATCTTTCGCTAAAATACTTCTTTCGGTTTCGATTTCTTTCGGAGATTTTCCCTTCTTCGTAATGAGTGTCTGAATGATGCTCATTGTATTCTGCACTGTCCAATACAGTACCAGTGCAGAAGAAAAGAAATACAAAAACACGAGGAACATGAACGGCATCATTCGCATCATCTTCGCGTTGATACGCTGAGAATCACTGGCATCAGGACCAAGTTGCATTGGTGTAAGCTTCATCTGAAACCACTGTGTGGCCAACATTACAAAGGGCAGAGCATTTATCGAAAATCCCGCAATGTCTGCGACATTGTCTTGCTCGGAAAGATCACTTACCCATAGAAAGCTTTGCCCGTACAGTTCGGCAGCCGAACGAAGCATATAAAACATTCCCAAGAAAATAGGCATCTGAACTAGGATAGGCCAGCAACCCGCAAATGGGTTGACCCCTTGTTCCTTGTAAAACTTCATCATTTCCTGATTCATTTTCTGTGAATCTTTTTTGTGTTTTTCACGGAGTTTCGCCATTGGTTCCTGCAACGCCTGCATTCTTTTCTGGGATCGTGTGGCTTTTGCGGTAAGGGGCCACAGCACCAATTTAAGGAGGATGGTCAGGAAGATAATCGCTAGGCCGAAGTTGCCTAGAATATCGTGCAACTTGTTTAGAAGCGAATTCATCGGCCCAGAAACCCACTCGAATGGGTTAAACTGCATAACCTTGTCCTGTTCCATTCCCAGTGAGGAGAGTATCATATAATCTTTTGGCCCTGCATAGTAGAAGCACTCGACGCTTCTGCTTTCTCCGGGAGGAATCTCTCCGAAAGGAATTGAGATGGATCCCGTTACTCCTTGTTCCCTATTGCTGGCGTTGCCGTCAGTACTACGCTCAATTGGCATTCCTCGAACAACAGCATCCTTTTCTTCCTTAGGCCGAAGAATGCTAACGAAAAACTGATTGTTCACTGAAGCCCATTTGGCTTCTGATAATTTTTTCCCCTCGTGAAGCCGGTCGTAGTCATCCATTTCGTTAACCTGAAAAAACTCTTCAGTTTCCCCGTCAATGCGACCACTGCATTTAGCACACCCCCAGCCCGCCTCTTGAGGGTTTCCAGAATTGAAGTAGCCGACATGCATGTAAGACGCGGCTTGGTCGATGAAATTAAATTTTCGGGGTATAGGGAATGCCGAACCTATGCCGAACCTAATCCTATCGAGCTTTAGGCTCGAGTCACCTCTGTTAATCACGGTTGTTCTATGCCTAATCACATAGGTTTCGTTTGCTTCCCGGAAATATTCGCGACGAATCTCAACGTTGCCCGTGCGATTTAGGAAAGTCACCTTGGAATTCAAGTCTCCACTGGCGATTTCGTAAGCTCTCGAATCGTAGCCTGGTAATGGGTTGTCCAGAGGGTCGCCGTCATGGTTTTCGAACGACATGCTAAATGCATTACCTTCAATGCCTTTGCCATTATCATTCGTAGAGAATATCATGTCATAGCTTTTTTTGAGGCGTTCTGCCTCTTCCAGATGTACCGCACTGATGGCTCCGCCCAGAGTAGTGAATTCAAAAGAAGAGCTATCGCCGACAAGTCCCTCATATGTTTTAACCTCTTGAGGAATCTTCGCAGAAAGAGGTGATGCGTTGGCATCCGATCGCATTCCGCCGTCCGCGACATCAATTATGTTGGGTGCTGTATAATTACCATCGCTCTGATCTTGGCGTGAGCTCGTATCATGCCGCTGGTTTTCTTCCGCGTTTTCCTGCTGTACTTTTGCCTGCTCCATATAAAGGTAAGCAGCGGATAGGATTAGGCTGAAGCCAATGAGGTAGTTTTTCATCTGTCGGTTTTAAAGCGTTTGCATGTCTGTAGAAAATCCGACTCAAGCATCGAATAGGGTTGCGAAAAAAAAGTTGAGTGCGGAATTACTACCAAATCGCTTCTCTCGGGCAAAATTTCTTTATGATTCCTGAACAACTCTCTAAAGACTCTTTTAGCTCGGTTGCGCTTGACGGCGTTTCCTAGCCGTCTTGTTACAATTATTCCGATCCTTCTTTCAGCCGTTGGTCTTTCGTCGTCAATAAGAAGTTGCGCCAAGAAATGATTCGTGCGTACACGCTTGCCTTTCTGTTTAACGGTTTGGAATTCTTCACGCTTTCTTATGCGGCTTTTAGACTTGAAGCCAAAACCGCAACCGTTGACTGATTTTTGCCTTAAAATAGCAACATCTAGCGGAAGCGACGTGCCACAGAAGCAGTTAAACGCTTACGCCCTTTACGCCGCCGATTCCTTAGGATATTTCGGCCCGCGCTCGTACTGTTGCGTTTGCGAAACCCGCACTTACGAGCTCTGCGCACTTTAGACGGATTATATGTCGGTTTCATTGGTCGTAGGATTTATTGAAAACGATCCATCAAAGCTTGTTTCTGCATAAAGTCAAATCTTCGCTATGCAAAAAACTCGCTTGCCCCAAGTTGGAAAAGGGCGCGAGATGCTCAAAAAGCGATTCAATAACATTAAAAACCTCACAAACTTCCTCTTATGAAAGAAAACTCACCCTCCGACAAAACTCATGCTTGGGGACGCAGGTCTTTTCTCGCCGCTGCGGCTTCTAGCTTGGGAACTGCAGTTTGTATGGCAAGAG
>JACNJI010000456.1 GCA_014382645.1 Verrucomicrobiota bacterium
CCCGCCGTCGGGACTATGGCCTCTGGGAGGCGAAGCACCACTCGAGCGGAGGACCGATGAGGCCGCCCGGTTAAAGTCTTAGGTAGCCGGGAAGGACGCCAAGCGGTTCCATGCCCTCTCCGGCATAACTCCGCCGCCGAAACCTCCGCCGCCGCGGCCGGAGATGAAGCGCGGGTCGACCGATGCCTATGCCAAGGCGGTCATGCAGTCCAAGCCCCTTGCCTTTTGGCGCCTGCGTGATTCGGCCAAAGATAGCGCCCCCAAGGCTCATCACGGCAAGTTCGAGAAAGGTGTCGGGTCCAAGGCCCCCGATCAGGATGGCTACTCCTTCAAGGGGGGGCGAATGCGAGCTGAGATTGAAGGGATCGGCGACGTCTACAGCATCGAGTTCTGGTTCCGCAACAGCCTGCCTAATAACAGTCGTCCCGTGACCGCTTATCTTTTCTCCCGCGGTCCGGATGGCTTGACATCAGCTGACGGTGATCAACTCGGCATCGGTGGAACCTACGCTGCGACCGGTCATCTCATCGTCTACCACGGCAACACCTCTCAGAAACTACTCACCGGTAAAACCAAGGTGGAGCCCGACAGTTGGCACCACGTTGCCATGGTGCGCGACGGCGAGAGCATCCGGGTCTACCTCAACGGAAACCCCAAGCCCGATATTGATGGCAGGTTAGTCCGTTCCTATCCGAAGGCCCATCCGCAGTTCTTCCTCGGTGGCCGCAACGATAATTTCGCCAACCTGCAGGGTAGCCTCGACGAGGTCGCCCTCTACGACCGCGCCCTGACTCCCGAAGAAGTAAGCGCTCATTTCAAGGCGGTGAAACTTGCTCCGGCACCGAAAAAACAAGCGAGCAGGGCCTCTGCGCCCATGACTCCGGAAAACGGGCTGAAAGCCATCCACTTGCCGAAGGGATACAAGGTGCAACTGGTGGCCGCCGAGCCTTTGGTCAAGGATCCCGTGGCCATCGATTGGGGTCCGGACGGAAAACTTTGGGTCGCTGAAATGGCTGATTACCCGAGTGGTATAAATGGCAAGGCAGGCGGTCGAATCCGCTTTCTTGAAGATAGCGATACGGACGGGGTCTACGACAAGTCCACCGTATTTCTTGAAGGGGTAAACTTTCCGGCCGGCATAATGAGCTGGCAAAAGGGGGTGCTGGTCGCTGCGGCCCCGGATATTTTTTATGCCGAGGATACCACGGGCGACGGCAAGGCGGACAAGCGCACCGTGCTCTACACCGGATTCAAGCAGGGCAACCAGCAACTACGGGTCAACGGCTTGCGTTGGGGGCTCGACAACTGGGTGCACGCGGCCAACGGGAGTCACCATTCCCGTTACACCGCGGGAATCAAAATCAAGTCGCAAGCCGGCCGCGTCTTTGAACTCGGAGGTTTCGATTTCAGGATCCGGCCTGAGGTGGGATTGTTGGAACCACTCTCCGGCCCTTCCCAGTTCGGGCGGTCGCGTGATGACTGGGGGAATTGGTTCGGCGTCCAAAACAGCTTCCCG
Organism: Verrucomicrobiota bacterium; assembly: GCA_014382645.1. Classification (GTDB taxonomy): domain Bacteria; phylum Verrucomicrobiota; class Verrucomicrobiia; order Opitutales; family Seribacteraceae. Next base: position 1,517 of record JACNJI010000456.1, read on the forward strand.
CTCTGGCACTACGTACTGGAACATCGCTATCTTTCCCGCAATCCGGATTTTGCTCCGCCCGACCCGCGACGCATACTGACCTCGAGTAACCCGCTCGTCTTTCCCGCCAGACCACCCCAAAAACGCTTTCACAACTTCAAACAGTCCGGACGTTTTACCAGTGCCTGTTCCCCCACGATCTACCGGGACGATCACCTCTTTGATGACGCCGGCGTTCATGCCTTTACCTGCGAGCCCTTTCACAACCTGGTGCAGCGCGTCGTCCTCAAGCGCGACGGAGAAAGCTTCACCGCCGAACGTGCGGAAACCGAGGATGAACTGGATTTCTTTGCCTCGGAAGATCGCTGGTGCCGGCCGGTCATGGCGCGCACCGGACCTGACGGAGCCCTCTGGGTCGTCGACATGTACCGCTACATGATCGAGCATCCCGAATGGCTCCCTGCAGCAGGCAAAGCCGAAATGAAACCGTTCGAGCGCTCCGGTATGGAGCACGGTCGAATTTATCGGGTGTACAAGGAAGACAAACCCCCTCGCGGTATTCCCCGGCTGGATAAGTCGTCCGCTCAGGAACTCGTGACGCATCTCGAAGACAGCAATGGAATCATCCGGGACATGGCTCACCGGTTGCTGGTGCAGAGAAAAGACGTTTCCGTAACCAAGGCATTGGTTGAGATGGCGCAAACCCATGCTTCCGCCAAAGCTCGTCTCCATGCCCTTTGCGCCCTCGATGGACTGGATCGATTGAGCGCGCCTCTCCTGAAAACAACCTTTCGTGACCCTCATCCGGAAATCCGGCGACATGCCTTGCGTCTCGCCGAATCACGATGGGGCGGGGAACCCGATCTCCTCAAGGCATCCGTTCACCTCGCTGATGACCCGAATGCCGCAGTCCGCCTGCAGGCTGCCTGCTCCTGGGGTGAATCAAAGAGTGCGGAAGCCGGCCGCGCGCTCGCCAAGGTGGCGATTCGGGACGCGGGCAACCCCTATATTCTTGCAGCCGCGTTCAGTTCGGCCGGACCTCACTTTGACCGTCTCGCCCAGGCCGCCCTCGAGCATGGTGTGCTTATTGATGAAATCCTGAAGCTGGGAGCCCGGCGCAAGACCTCGCTGGACGCCCTTCTTGCCGGCTTGATGAAACCGGGTAAGGACGGGTATGAACCTGAACAGTTTCGTTCTCTCGGGGGCTGGCTGAATCACCACCCCAAGGTCTCTCCCGAGATGGTCAAAGTAATGGCCAAGGCCAGGGAAGTCGTTGCCGACGGCACTGCTCCTTCGCCCTTGCGGGTTGCGGCGGTCGGACTGCTTGCCCGACAGCCCGAAAGCCTGGGAGCGGACAAGCGCCGCTTGGCTGATCTTTTGACCCCACAGGTGGCGAGCGAGATCAAGTTGGCCGCCGTGCAGACGTTGGCCAGGGTGGGGGACGACGGGCTCCCCGACACCTTGCTCAAGGGTTGGCCCGGTTATCTTCCGCGGGAACGCTCCCGGGTCCTGGATACCCTGCTGCAGCGCAAGGAGTGGACTCGCGCTTGCCTGAAGGCCATCGAAGCAGGCGCAGTGGGCCGGGGCGATCTCGATGCCACCCGCCGTCAATTGCTGCTCAAGCATGCGGATCCATCCATTCGGAAAACTGCGGCTCGCATACTGAATTCCGGTCCGCGGAAAACGCGGCGGGAACAGATCGAGGCCTACCGCTCCGCCTTGAAACTACCCGCGGACGAAAAGCGGGGGAGGGCCGTGTTCGATAAACTGTGCGCAGTCTGCCACCTTCCACCGAAGGGACAACCCATGAACGGCCCCGATCTGCGTTCCATCACCGACCGGACCAAGGAGGGACTCTTTAGCTCGATCCTGGATCCCAATCAGACGGTCGATGCCTCCTATGCCGGTTATTTCGTCACCCTTGCCGATAGCGCCGCTCTTTACGGACGGGTGTTGTCCGAGACTTCCAACAACCTGGTCCTTCGCCTCCTTGACGGCAACGATCGGCAACTGCTCCGCCGCGAAATCAAAACGCTCCGAAACAGTGGCCTTTCCCTCATGCCGGAAGGCCTCGAGGCCGGGATGAATCACCAGGAACTTGCGGACCTCATTCGTTTCGTGCAGATGTTCGAACGAGACGACAAGTAATGCCCCATTTTTTCGTCGCTAGCCTTCAACGCAAATGTTTCGTTTGGAGAAAGGGTTTGATTGTCATTATTGGGGATATTCCTACTGTAATCACCGACAATCACTTACAGTATGACCACTTGGTTTAGGTTTCTTTCGGTTTTGATCCCCTTCTTTCTTTGGGTTGGGGTAGGGCTTTTTGCCGCTCCGTTTGCCATGCCCGAGAAAGTGGATGACCTGATGGCGAATTATTGTTTCGATTGCCACGACGATGAGACTAGGAAGGGTGAGGTCCGGTTGGATAACCTGGCGACCTTGGCCCTTAAAGACCGGCTGGATTTGTTGAACCGGGTGCAGGAGCAAATTTTCATCAAGGAGATGCCGCCCCGAAAAAAGAAAACGCAGCCCAGTGATAAGGAACGGCAGCAGTTATTTGAATGGATGTCCGCAGAGCTCCGTAAGCACAACGCCTCCAAGCTGGAGGAAAAGTTGCGTTATCCCGGTTACGGGAATTATTTGGATCACCAAAAACTCTTCAGCGGGGAGATAAAGGACAAACCTTTCTCGCCCTCCCGGCGATGGCTTGTCAGTCCGAGGATTTTTCATGAGAGGGTGATGAACGTTCTCCGGTTGACTGACCATGAAAGAAGAGGTTTTTCGACCCTTCAGTTTGATGGAGTGAAGAACCCTTTCATGTTACCCGAACGTTCGGGGGTTCGTGATTATGACGTCACGACCCTTGATGGCGGGCATTTGCTGGTGATGTTGAGCAATGCCAAATGGATAGCGGGCAAACAACTTTTTTCCGCCAGGCTCAAGACTCCGCAAAAAGAAGATCTGCTCAAAGCGTTGAGTGCGAAGGATCGCTGGTATCCCGAAGTTACGCCCGAGGCTTTCGAGAGAATCGTCCTCAAGGCAGAACTGCCAACGAACGAGGAAATGAATGCTGCGGTGGAGGAACAGTTCGATTGCGTTTTGATGCGCCGGCCGACGAAGGAGGAGCTCGCCAAATACGTCGATCTGTTGCGATCGTCCATTGCGCTGGCTGGAAATTCCGAAGGGTTGCGGCAAATGCTCTTTGCCGTGTTGCTCGAGTCGGATTTTCTTTATCGCATGGAATTGGGAGGAGGCGAACCCGACGAGTTCGGGCGGCACAAGCTCACCCCGCAAGAAGGCAGTCTGGCGATAGCCTACGCCTTGGGCGACCGCAGTCCCGACCCCGAACTAACGAAGGCCGTCGAGGAGGGACGTTTCGAATCCAAGGACGACTACCGGCGCGAAGTGGAGCGTCTCCTGGCCGACGAAAACTATTACAAAGGACCCGTAGACCATAAGATCAGCGGTAAGAACATGCGTTCCCACGAAACGTCGCACCCCAAGATCGTTCGTTTCTTTCGTGAATTCTTCGGGTATCCGAAGGCAGCCAAGATTTTCAAGGATATCGAGCGTAGCGACGGCTACTACCAGAACCCCGGGCGCGGCACATTGGGCACCCCCGGGTTCCTGATCAAGGAAGCCGACCGCGTGGTGGATTGGTATCTGAAGAAGGACAAAAACGTTTTCGAAAACCTGCTGACCACCGAAGAGTTTTTCGTTTACCACGACAAAGACAACGAAACGGGTCGCAAGATCATTGCCGAATGGACTCAAGCGTACGAGAGACTCAAGGACACGGAGTGGAAGCAAAACCCTGAGAAGGTCATTGAGGAGAATCTGGATTATCTAAAGACCAAGAAATCCGTTCGTGTTTCGGGCGCGAAATCCAAGCGCGAATTTATGCGCCACATGCATTTCTGGGGGGAAACAATCGGTAAGGGGCGCACGCCGTTTACCACACCTTCTTTTGCGCATGGCTATACCTATAATCATTCGGTGTTTTACAGCCTGCCGCCCACGCCAAATCCTTTCCGTTACGGGGGAGTAGAGAACAAAAACCACAAGGGCCTGGACGATGTGGAGTTCTGGGACTACCCCGTTGAGCAACCCTTCGAGATTTCGCAGCGCAAAGGATTGCTTACTCACCCCGCTTGGCTGATTGCCCACTCCTCTAATTTTCATACCGACCCGATCAAGCGCGGACGTTGGATCCGGGAAAAACTTCTCGCCGGAAGCGTACCCGACGTGCCCATCACCGTTGACGCTCAA
>JACNJI010000121.1 GCA_014382645.1 Verrucomicrobiota bacterium
GCAGTTGGACACTTTAGGCACATCCGAAGCCAGGCGTCCAGACCGACTATTCCTCGCCAACGAAATAAAGGGTCTAGGATCGGAAAATCTAAATGTTGCCTCACCCTATGCCCAACGTGCCTCTGCCATTGACCTGATGGGAGACTCCGCCAAGGACATCAAGCTTCACCATAAGTCATTGGCAATCATGCTGAACAAGCTCGGACCCGGGTATCTCGAAGTGGCAAGCGCTTACCAGAATCGGGGGAAGGTCTACGCCAAGAAAGGCGACAAGCCGAAGGCAAAGGCTTTACTGCTCAAGGCCAGGGCGATTTTCGTGAAAAAAATGGGGACCAAAAATCCTGACAGGAAGAGAACGCAAGCGTTGCTCAATAAGGTTAAATGATGCGTTCCCTGAATACCCAAGAACCTATTCACCACCCTGTAATCGCATCCTTGTACAAACTATTAGCACCATGAAAGGTGGCCCCCTCCCTTCTTCTCATTTCGTATGCTTCGGGAGCTATTCCGGCTTGCCCTTGAGGCGTTGAGGTTCCTTGCTTTCGAGGATGACCTCACGCGCATTAAGTTTCCTTGTATTCTCTGCCTCTTTCGCGGCGGCGAGCTTTCTTCACGCCAAGTCCAAGCAACCCAGCTTCGTTCTTTTCTTGGTGGACGACCTCGGCTACATGGACATTGGAGCCTACAACCCGAAATGCTTTTACGATACGCCGAACGTGGACGCCCTTGCCCAATCGGGAATGAAGTTTACGGACGGCTATGCCGCCAATCCGGTATGTTCCCCTACCCGATTCGGCATACAGACCGGGCGCTATCCTTCCCGCAAAGACGCCACCAACTTCTTCAGCGGCAGGCGCGGCGGACTATTCAACTCCGCTCCCCTGCACGACCGGATGGACTTGGAAGAGGTCACGATAGCGGAAGCCCTGAAGAAGAAAGGATACGCAACTTTCTTCGCGGGCAAGTGGCATCTGGGCCCGACCGAAGAGTTCTGGCCCACGAAGCAGGGATACGACATCAATATCGGCGGATGGAAACATGGCGGGCCATGGTTCGGGAAAAAATACTTCTCGCCATACGGAAATCCGCGCATCAAGGACGGCCCCCTCGGCGAACACCTGCCGGACCGCCTCGCCTCCGATACCTGCCGGTTCATCGAAACGAACAAAGACAAGCCGTTCTTCGCCATGCTCTCCTTCTACTCCGTGCACACTCCGCTGATCGGACGACCCGACCTAGTTGAAAAGTACAAGAAGCGGGCCGCCAAGGTGACCGGCGCTGAATTCGGCAATGAGGAAATGGTCTGGCCCAAGAACAAGGGATCCCGCAAAGTCCGCATCCTGCAAAAACACGCAGTGTACGGAGCCATGGTCGAAGCCATGGACCTTGCCGTGGGAAAGGTTCTCGCCAAGCTGGAGGCACTAGGGCTAAACGAGGAAGTCGTTATCGCCTTCACCTCCGACAACGGCGGGCTCTCTACCTCCGAGGGTTCCCCCACCTCCAACCTGCCCCTTCGCGGAGGCAAGGGATGGCTATACGAAGGCGGTATTCGGGAAGCGTTCCTCGTTCGCTGGCCGGGAATCACCAAACCGGGTTCGAGCAGTGCCCACCCCGTGATGAGCACTGATTTCTTCCCCACCTTCGTGAAAGCCGCCGGCGGCGAACCCAAAGGCACCGGTCCCATCGATGGCGTGGATCTCATGCCCCTGCTGAAAGGCGAAGACAATTTGGAACGCGAAGATCTCTACAGGCACTAACAACACCACAGAAACCAAGGAGGTCTTCCCGGCGGCGCGATACGAATGGGAGACTGGAAATTGATCGAGAGTTTCGAGGACGGAACGACGCACCTCTACGAGATCACCAAGGACATAGGCGAAAGAAACGACGTCGCCGACAAGCATCCCGATCGCGTGAATGCCATGCGCGAAAAGCTTCACGCATGGTACACGGAGGTGGATGCAAAGTTTCTCCAAGTAAAGAAGTCCGACGGCCCACAGCCTTGGCGACCGGCCAAATAACGAATCAATGTACCAGGATAAGATGAAGATATCTGCATTTTTTCTCTTTACCGTTTTCAGCGGAGCTTTCGTTTATGCCGATGCTTCTTGGCCCCAGTGGAGAGGACCCAACCGTGACGGTTCGTCACAGGCCTCGACAAAGCTTGCCAACGCGTGGCCGGAAACAGGCCCGAAATTACTTTGGGAAAGCGAACCTGTTCCAAGTGGGGACGATGGAGGATTCGGAAGCGTGGTGGCAACGGAAGACAAAGCCTATGTTTCGCTGGTATGGCATAGAAACGTGCCAACTCCGACGCGTGTCGTGGACAATCTAGCGCTTCGAAAGATTGGAGCGAGACGTACGAACTTGCCGAAGGAGGTTATTGATAAAATGGAACAAGCCCGCATCAAGCTGAGCCCCCGACTGCGCGGAAGCAAGCTCGACGAGTGGAGTCAAGAGTGGGTAAACGAACACCTCGAGACAAAGCAAAAGTTGTTGTACGGCGATTACGTGATTTCCCGGTTCAAGAAGGGGCCATTGGCCTTCCCCATTGATGCCTCAAACAAGCTTTACGAGATCAAGGACAAGGTCTTTCCCGATGAAAAATCCTTCGTCGGATGGCTGAATGAACAAAATTTCGAGGAAACCGTAAGGAAGCGCGTCATTGAATCCGTCCCGCCCACCAAGAAGGTGGCGGACGACATAATTGTCGCCATGGACCTCAAGACGGGAACCACCTTGTGGAAAAGCTCCCTAGAGGGAACGCCTTCGGGGCGAACCTCGTCGGCGACACCATGCGTGGCGAATGGGCGTGTCTATGCCCTAGGCAGTTCGAGGATTTTCTGTGTAGACGCAAAAACGGGTGAATCGATCTGGGACGTAAAAGTGAATGCCTCGGGCGGAGCCTCCTCGGTACTAGTTGAAGGCGGAAAAGTAGTGGTGCTGGCGAACCATTTGATTGCCCATGATGCGAACACGGGAGACAAGCTCTGGGAAAACAATGACGTTTCGGGTAAGAGCGCATCACCTGTCATTTGGCATCCCGGAGAGAAGCCAATGGTCGTTTGCAACTCGAAGAACACGGCAATAGGTGTTGATCTTGATACGGGCAAGACGCTTTGGGAAAAGCAAGCGGGCGGAAGCTCGACCCCGGTTGCCTCGGGGAAATTTCTCGTGGCGCACGGAAAGGATGAAAAGGCGGGAATCGTCTGCTATCGTTGGACGGACAAAGGAATCGAGGAACTCTGGAAATATCCAAAACTTACAAGACGTTCGGATTCCAGCCCCATCGTTGAAGGGAATCACGTTTTCCTGTTCGGAGCCGAGATGCGACTGTGCCTAGACCTAAAGACGGGTAAGGTCCTCCACAAGGAAGCCGGCAAACACGACATATCGTCCCCTATCTTTGCGGACGGTAAAATTTTCGCCTATGAGATAAAAGGTTCCTTTCTCGACATGGTGAAGGCAGATCCGAACGATTTCACCGAACTGGGAAAGACCAAGGTGCAAGCCCTCCGGTGCTCTTCTCCGGCAATCGTTGGAAACAAGCTGCTCGTTCGGATGGTCGACAGGATTGCCTGCTACGATCTCGGCAAATAGGTCTTCGGTTTTCAACAATGTCCGCAAAATTTCGATTGCGGCGAAAATCATAAGGCGAAAGGATTTCCTAAACATTTACATCAAAGTAACCCTTAAAAGGAAATAATCACCATGAAGCATCTACAATATACCTGCCTTGGCTTGCTAATGGGCTTGGGCGTCTGCCTGGCCACGGGATTCACCGACGAGGGTCGCGAAGGAAGATACCAAATCGAATCCGGAAAGATTCTGGTCTACTCTCCTGAAAGCGGTCGCGACATAAACAAGGAATACCTCATCAAAATCGACACCAAGACGGGCAAAGTCTACAAGCACATCGAGGTAAAGGATGACCAAGGATCCTCCGATCGCTGGGTAGACATCACAGGCTCTACGGTTAAGAAAAAATAAGGAAATTGCCTTAAACCCTGTTTGACCGAGGCTCGTATCGCCGATTTTGGCGAACGGCTAGAGCGGGCAATTCGGGCAATGAGTTTTGTGCCCCCCCCCCAGCCGACAGCTCGGAAGCGGCTTTTCGGAGGTTCTCCCATCTTGGCCAATCCAAGGATGGTGAAGTCGCCGTCAAGGCAAGCAGGCTGTACCACTCGATTCGGGCACGCTCAATGTCGCCGAGGCGCAATTCCTCATCGAGAACTGCCTTGCCGTGCGAACCGGATTCGGCTCGTTCGCGAATGACGTCGGCGGCACCCTCGCCATACTCAAGTGGTACCCCAGCCCGAAGAAAACCTGGGCAGTCAACCGAGCCATAAGCTTGACGACAAACGTAAGCGAGCCGGCAATCCGTGGAGGAATAGGCTCGGAAACGATGCCCAGCTCGAAGGTTTGCGAGATCACGAACCAAGTCCTCGACAGGATAGGTGTCATCTTCCAAAGCGGCTGCAATGGCGAGCCCCTCGCCTCGGGAAAAGAAGCTAAACACAATTCCTCGACGAGTCGGTCGACCACTCTCGTCGATAAGGCCTAATCGATACCACGCTTCGGCCGGTGAAGCATTGGTCAGTCGATCGATACTTTCGTTGGGAGTTTTGTCGAAGGGCGAAACATACTCCCGCTTGGTCTTTCGCAACAGAGGATTAAGAAGCACTTTCCCCTTGGCGTCACGCCAACCAAGCACAGTGGCGTCCTCATAGCGAAGTCGCGCATGCAAGACTCCCCCACGCTCGACGAACTCGTCGAAGCGACCTCCGGAGGAAAGCTCCGGGAACAGAGGGGAAAAGACCTTCTCGAGTTCTCGCCGCCTCCACGCTTTTTTAGCAAACTTGCGACGTTTGGAAGGTGGCTCGGTGTTCATTATTTCGTGCAAACGCCGTCGAAAGGACTTTATCAAAAGAACCTGTTTCCCTCCCGATTCCTCATCCATTATGGCTATGGGAATCTCGCGTCCGTAGACCTTGTCGTCCTTGCTCCCAAAACGACAAGGATTCCCCACCTTCACCTTTGCCAACGTCAGGTGCAGAGAAAGTGCGGGCACCCATTCATCGTTTGCCAAAACTAGAGCTTCTCCCAATGAGGCCTTGGACTGCCCTCTCCTGCGCTCCCATTGACCTGCCGAGTTCTGCATCTCGACGATTTGGTCCCTTTCCGGATCTCGATCATCGGCACGATTCAGCCCTAAACGGGGAATGTTACGGGAAGTAACTTTTGCCAAGGAATCTCGTAACCCGAGCCGCACTTGCTCCTCCGAAAACAAACGATCACCCAGCTTGCGGGCAGCCTCGATGGGAGAATCTCCACGAGAGCACGCAAGATGCATGAAGGTGAGCATGGCGGACCAATCTATGGTTTTGGAACGCTTCACCTTGAGAGGGCGAGCCTCGCTCATTCGAGATTGTTTTGGGGTAACGACGACATAACCTCTTTCGTCCAATCCGCGTCTCCCCGCTCGACCGAACATCTGCAGTAATTCGTCGGGGCGGAGCATAATCCGTTTATCGTCGATACGATATTCCCGGTTCGTGACGAGTACTGTACGCATGGAGAAATTGATCCCTGCGGCAAGTCCGGTGGTCGCAACCACGGCCCGAAGCTGGCCCTCCATGGCTAGCGTGTGGACTACTCCGGCCCTCCGTTGGTAATCTATTCGGTCGAGTTAGTGAGGAATGCGGCGCTTGATCAGACTTGCTTTTAGGTGATGATCTGTAGTCTTTG
>JACNJI010000285.1 GCA_014382645.1 Verrucomicrobiota bacterium
TTATGGGGTAGAGTTGGTAGCGCCTTGATTGGCCTAAGAGAAAATGCTTTTCTAACATTTGAAAAGGATGACTCTCGGATTTTTGTTTGATCTTGTCGGCTGATTCATCAAGCCATCGCCCCTGCCCCTCCGCCAAAGGCATTTGGGGAGTTCGAACACCTTTTGCCCCTAGCAATTGCCCATTTTTTTATGGTTGGGTGATCGTGTTTGCAGCCACATTAGGATCGATTTTCAGTATCCCGGGACAAACGATGGGGTTCAGCGTATTCACTGATATCTTGATAAAGGAACTCGGTCTGAGCCGTATCGAACTTAGCCTTGCCTACTGCTTGGGCACCGTGGCTAGCGGTTTTTCTCTACCATGGCTGGGTCGAGTGCTCGATCGCTGGGGGGAACGTAAAATGGCAGTGGCTTCAACTGTGACCACGGGAGTCGTTCTACTCTTTCTGGCAAACAGTGTCCAACTGAGCAGTGCCCTTGCCCAAGTCTTACCTTCGGGGATTGCCGCTTTTCTTGTTATCGGAGTAGGCTTTTTTCTGATTCGAGCGGCTGCTCAAGGCGTCCTGTCCATGACATGCCGCAATGCAATCGGAAAATGGTTCGATCATAAGCGGGGTCTAGCACTGGCTGTAAGCGGAGTGCTGGTTTCATTCAGTTACTCAATCGCTCCGAGAGCACTCGATTGGCTAATCGAAAGATACCTTTACGACGGAGCTTGGTTCGTAATGGGCACCGCAACTATAGCGGTAATGGGACCATTGGCTTGGTTCCTTTTCCGGGATACTCCGGAGGAAGACGGTCTACTCATGGACGGAGGCAAGAAGACCGACAAGGCTCTAAAAAACCCTGACATGCACATCCATCACGATTTTACTCGCGATGAGGCATTACGCGATTATTCGTTCTGGGCATTCAACCTTTCCTTGGCTTTTTTTGGACTCTATGCCACCGCCTTTACTTTTCACATTATTTCGCTAGGTGAGGAGCTTAGCTTCAAGAGATCGGATATCCTTTCGCTTTTCATTCCCATCGCATTCGTAAGCGTTACGACAAATCTTACCTTTGGAATAATTAGTTCAAGGTTGAAACTAAAAAGACTTCTCTTGGTAATGAACTTAGGTTGTCTTTCCGCCGCAATAGGTATGCTTTTCCTGGACAGACCTGGCGGCATTCCCGCCTATGTAATAGGAACCGGGATTGCGGGTGGTGGTTTCGTAAGTCTAAGCGGCATTGTTTTTCCCCGCTTCTATGGACGCAAACACCTAGGTGCGATTGGTGGAGTAAATATGGCGAGCATGGTTATCGGGAGTGGCATCGGTCCTTTGCTCTTCGCTTGGTGCCATCATGCGACAGGAAGCTATCGAATAATTCTTTTGTTAAGTGTCGTCATCCCAATATTGCTAGCCGTCATGAGCCTGAAGGCAGACAATCCTCAGCGAAAATTGACCGTCGTCAAATAGCACGAAGATTTTCATCAAAAGCTAAACTGGAAGAATTCTTTGCTTTCTGTTGCGTGATTACGAAGGATAACTAGAAAAGAAAGGATGCGACTGAAGTCGGTCATAATTTGCCTAACCACCATCGTGGCGTTTGTCCAAGAAGACTTGTGGAGTTCTCCCGTGTTGGTAGGTCTCCATGGCAAACACCCCTTGGGAGAAAGGCAGGTGGGCGAACTGCTTATTGGTGAACTACGGTGCGGAGCCTGCCATGAAGACAAACTGCCAAGAGCTCTGAAAATGAAGGATTCGCCCGACCTGAGCGAGGTCGGTTCGAGAATAAGTCCTGATTATTTGCAACGGTTCATCGCGAATCCATTAGAAGTACAGTCCGGAGTAATGATGCCCGACATGCTTGTCGGGCATTCGCCTGGGAAAAGAAAGGAAATAGCCGAGGCCATTGCTCATTTTCTGACGGAAAGATCCCCACGACCTCTTTCGGCAGTCGGAGTGGGTCAAGGGGACTTTGCTACAGGACGAAAGTTATTTCACGACATCGGGTGCATTGCCTGCCATTCCCCTCGGAATGAACAAGAAAAGGAAGTCGAAGGTCTTGGCTTGAGCTCGCTAGCGCACGTAATAGAAAAGTACAGCCAAGTTTCTTTAACCGAGTTTCTGTTCGACCCCCATCTCACTAGACCTTCGGGAAGGATGCCCGACATGAAGCTGTCGAAGGACGAGTCGAGTGATTTGGCCGCTTATCTATTAGGCAAAAAAGTGTACCCATTCAAACCCTTGAGGATAAGCAAAGAACTCGTGACCAAAGGGCAAAAATACTTTCGAGAATTCAATTGCGCGGCTTGTCATTCTCTCGAAGGCGAAACGGCCAACGGCATAACCTCTTCGCTAGACGAGGTTAATGCAGAAAAAGGATGCTTGGCAAAAAGACCGAAGAAGGCTCCAGACTACGACCTTTCCGACAGTCAGCGAAAAGCCATAACAAAAGTGCTTGCCGGTCCTAGGCGCAAACCTTCCGTGGAAGAAGAAATCGCCGTGAGCTTAACGGCATTCAACTGCATCGCATGCCATTCGAGAGATGACTACGGAGGACCCTCGAAAGCGTTCCTGCCCTACCTTCACACGTCTGAAGAAGGTTTGGGAAATGAAGCAAGAATTCCACCCCCACTGACCTTAGCGGGAGCCAAGTTGAAACCTCAATGGATACGCAAGGTTATGTTCGATGGAGAATCCGCTAGGCCCTACATGCATACGAGGATGCCTAAATTCAAAGAGGATAGCCTAATACTCCTCCCCGAGATGCTAGCCAAAGTGGACAAGGTGGAATCTATTACATTCGTAGAACCGAAACGACAAGACCGAGGAAAGATTAGATCTGCGGGTCACCAGTTAATTGGAGACAAAGGGCTGAACTGCATAACGTGTCACAATTTCAACGGTAAGGATTCGCCTGGATTCAAAGGTATTGATTTGTTAACTTCCTACGAACGGTTGCAACCGAGTTGGTTCTATCGATTCATGCTCAACCCGGCTAATTCCCGACCGGGAATCGTGATGCCCAACTACTGGGCAGGCGGCAAAGGCGCTCGCAAGGATATTTTGGAAGGAAAAACCGATGCGCAGATTCAGGCGATATGGCATTATCTTTCATACGGACAAGGTGCCCCCACTCCCTCGGGGATTCACTCTCCGGGTTCTTTCCTGGAGGTGGGAGAAGTTGTCAGAACCTACAGGGGACGAAGCCGCATCGCCGGCTATCGGGGAATCGCCGTGGGTTTCCCCGGTGGACTCAACTACGCCTTTAATGCGGAAACGGGCACGCTTTCCGGCCTTTGGAGGGGGGAGTTCGTCAGCGTGGGTTGGGGCGGACAGGGGGCTGGAAACTTCAATCCAAAGTCACGGGCGATTTCCTTGGCCCAAGACCTTTCCTTTCACGCCTTGCCCGGCCCCGAGAACCCTTGGCCCTTGCTTCCCGTGATGAACAAAGAGAACCCTGTAAATCCCGATCCTCTCTATCCCAAGAATCTCGGCTACCAATTTCTTGGATATTCCCTCAACGAAGATTTTGTTCCCACTTTCTCCTATCGTATCGGCGAGGTCTTGATCGAAGACATGTCTCTCTCCGTGGCAAAGGAAGACAAGGTATTGCTTAAGCGTGTCTTGGAGATGGAGGTGGATGAACCGCAAACCATTCATTTTCGAGCATTGGTGGGAAAAATCGACAAGGTTTCTGAAACCATCTACAAGACACCTGACCTGCGGCTCAATCTTCATGCCAACGCAGCAACGCCCAATGCCTTGAGACCCCTCGGCTCGGACAAAAGTTCCTTCGAGCTTCTTTTGAACCTTGATTTGCCCAAGGGTAAATCCCAATTGAGGTTGGACTATGACCTTTTGCGCTGACCGTAGACTTAGTGTGCTTGTGGGCTTGTTTGCCTTCGCAGCACTGAACGCCCCATCTTGGGCGGAGGAAGTGGGCGACATGTGGGGCTCCGCGGACCGGGAACGCGAGTATTACAAATTGATCAATCTTCCGATCCCAAAAAACTTGGTGGTGGAAGCCGGTGCATTCCTGACTCTCCCGGACAAACGGATCGCAATCGGTACTCGTCGAGGCGACATTTATTTGCTTTCCGGCGTGGACGAGGAAAAGCCCGAGCCGAAATACGAGCTTTTCGCCACCGGACTCGACGAGATATTCGGATTAGCGTACAAAGACGGTGCCTTCTACGTAAGCCAAAGCTGCGAGATGACTCGGGTAACCGATCGCAATAACGACGGCAAGGCAGACAAATTCGAAGTAATCTCGGACGCTTGGGGTTATGCAAACTATCATGAATACGCCTTTGGCTCCAAGTTCGATCCCCAAGGCAATCTCTACGTGGCCCTAGGGTTGTCATCGTCGTACCATTCGCGAGCCCTGTTCAGAGGATGGGCCTTGAAGATCACTCCCGAAGGCAAGACCATCCCAATTGCCAGTGGTCTCCGAAGCCCCGGAGGCATCGGCCCCAATGAGCACGGTGCATTGTTCTACATAGAGAGCCAAGGTCCTTGGAATTCCTCATGTAGCCTGAAATTCGTTAAAGAAGGAGGTTTTATGGGGCATCCGATTAGTTACAACTGGTACAAATATGCCAAGGGAATGGGTACTCCGCCAACCCAGCCCGAGTCCGGCGGGCGCATCGCAACCGAAAAAGAACGAGTCAAGGAACTGGTGCCCTATGCTGTTGTCTTTCCCTACATCAGAATGGGAAGGTCGATTACAGGATACGTCGTCAACAAAACCAATGGTAAATTCGGTCCATTCGAGAATCAGATTTTTCTAGGAGATTACACACAGTCCATCGTTATGCGGGCCACCACGGAGAAAGTTAACGGAGTCTGGCAAGGAGCCTGTTATCCTTTTCGCGAAGGCCTCTCGACAGGCATTCTCAATGTCGAATTCACCCCGGCCGGGAACTTGCTTTGTGGTGGGACGAACCGCGGTTGGCCGGTTCGCGGGATCAAGCCTTTCGCACTGGAACGCCTCCAATGGACAGGTCGGATGCCCTTTGAAATCGAGCGTATAAACATTACACCGCAGGGATTTGATATACGCTTTACAAAACCCGTTGACATTGCCACCGGCAAAGACCCTGAAAATTACAAAGTGTCGACGTTCACGCATATCTACCATGGCGGGTACGGCGGGCCCGAAGTGGACGGGACCGCTCCGGCCGTGGAAACAGTAAGGCTTTCCGGCGATGGCCTTAGAGCCACCATTCAGCTACCTGAATTGAAAATTGGACATGTCCACGAATTTGATTTCGGATTACTCAGATCACGAGACGGAGAAGAGCTTCTGCATCGTCATGCCTACTATACGGTAAACGAAATTCCGTCGGGCCAGTAAGACTGAATCCCATCCGCCTTTTCATGTAAACAGAGCTGCTCTAGCAGAGACAGAAAACGAACCTACCCGGAGATATCAACCACATGCGCCAACACAGCCGATCTTCTTTGATGAACAATCCAACAGCTGAGCCTTTCACTCAATCCAAAGCATGAATCAATACCGAACAGGACAACGCTGGATAAGTATGTCCGAACCCGAGTTAGGCTTGGGAACAGTGGTACAGGAAGCTAATGCTCGCGTGCACGTCCTTTATCCCGCCACCGGAGAGATTCGCTTGTACGTCTCCGAACTGGCTCCGTTGCAACGAGTACAATTCAGGGTAGGTCAAGAGATTGAGGATCACGAGGGGAACAAACGTTTCATCGAAAACATTCGCGAAGAAAATGAAGCTCTTGTCTATTGCGGAGAAGACTGGGAACTGCCCGAGGCTCACTTGAGCGACAACATAAGCTTGGACGGGCCGGAAGATCGGCTTAACAGTGGGCATTTCGACGAGGCTTCCGTCTCCGAACTACGGATAAAGGCCATCGAAATCATGCACTGCTTGAAAAAGTCTCCAACGAGGGGATTTCTCGGAGGGAGAGTCGATCTCATCCCACACCAGATTTATATCGCCCAGGAGATCTGCAATCGTTCCGCACCCAGAGTATTACTTTCCGATGAGGTCGGCCTCGGAAAGACCATCGAGGCAGGTCTAATCATTCATCGCCGGCGATTAACAGGACGAGCGGAACGTGTTTTGATTATAGTTCCGGAGTCTCTCGTTCACCAATGGTTTGTGGAGATGTTGAGGAAGTTCAACTTATGGATGAATATCTTCGACGAGGAAAGATGCACCGCAATCGAGACTTCCGATCCCAAAGTAAATCCGTTCTTGGACGATCAACTGGTGTTGTGCAGCATTGATTTTTTGGCGAACGATCCCCATCGAGCCAAACAAGCCTGCGAGGCGGATTGGGACTTGATGGTCGTGGACGAGGCTCACCACTTGGAGTGGACATCAGATCACGTAAGTCCAGAATATGAACTGGTGGAGGCTTTGGCAAATAAAGCGGAAGGTGTCTTGCTCCTCACCGCCACCCCGGAGCAGCTAGGTCCCGAAAGCCACTTCGCTCGTCTGCGCCTACTTGATCCCAATAGATATTCCGACCTGTCTTCCTTTCTGGCCGAAAACGAAAGTTATGCCGACGTAGCTCCAATCGCAACTGCGCTTCATGAAGGAAGTCCTCTCACGAGCGAGCAAAGAAGCTTCTTGGCTGCGATGCCGGATATAGAAGCCGAGGAGATGAATGAAATCGACTTGTTGTCCGCACTGCTCGACCGACATGGCCCAGGCCGAGTAGTCTTTAGGAATACTCGGGCAAACATGAGCGGTTTTCCAAAACGCGTTGCCCACTTAATACCACTTGAACCGCCAATGGAAGATACACCTTCCCTTGATGACCAAGACGAAGTGGAGCTTGATGATTTGTATTACGATGAGGAAGATGAGGAAGCCACCGAGACTACAAGTTTCACCCCGGACCCACGTATCTTGTGGTTGGAAAAATTGCTTGAGGAGATTGGAGAGGACAAGGTGTTGCTTATTTGCGAAAGCAGAGAGAACGCGAAAGCCATAGAGCAAGCCATAGACCAAAGAATAACAGTAAAGAGTACGGTATTCCACGAAGAGTTAACTCTCGTCCAGCGAGACCGCAATGCCGCATGGTTCGAAGAAAAAGACGGTGCCCGTATTATGATCTGCTCCGAAATCGGGAGTGAGGGAAGGAATTTTCAATTCGCTCACCACCTCGTTCTTTTCGATCTGCCCATCGACCCGGAACTGCTTGCCCAAAGGATAGGTAGGTTGGATCGGATCGGACAAACGCAAACCATTCACCTTTACGTACCATACACGATAAACGGTCCGGAAGAAGTCCTTGCCCGCTGGTATCACGAAGGACTGGATGCCTTGGAGAATCATCTTGAGGGAGGAAACCTTTTGTTCAGGCAATTTGGAGAAGAGGTCACCGAGCTCCTTTCGACCTTTGAGAAAACCGCCAAAGAAGAGAGAAAGCTCACCAAGCTGATATCGAACTCTTCGCAACAAAGAATAATCATTGCCGAAAAGTTGGAAAAAGGTCGGGACCGATTGTTGGAACTGAATTCAAACAGACCGGAAGTGGCGAATGCACTGGTAGAATCAATTCGCGACATCGACAATTCACTTGAGTTGGAGACCTTCCTATTGGAAGTGTTCGATCACTTTGGCGTGCGAGTGGAAGAACGGGACAACCGCACCTACCTCCTAGATGGCCGTTCCGCGATAAACTGTGACGGATTCCCAGGGTTGCCCAAAGGAGGACTCGTCGGCACCTTCGACCGGAAGCACTCTCTCAGCAGAGAAGACATAACACTCCTGACCGGCGATCATCCCATCGTCACAGGCGCCGTCGATTTATTGCTCGGGAGTGAGCAAGGAAACTGCAGTTTCAGCGTGTGGGAAGATGAAAAGGAAGAGCAATCTCTTCTCCTCGAAGCAATCTTTGTCTTGGAAGCGCTGGCCCCAAAGCACCTCCACGCAGATCGGTTTCTCCCACCTACTCCATTGCGCGTTCTAATTAACCAAGAACGAGAGGTAGTAACCATCGACTTACCCGAAATGACCGATGGTTCCCCCTACGCCCTTCTAGACGACTTCAAAGTCGGCAAAGAACTGATCCCGACCATGCTCGGGAAAGCGCGAAAAATTGCTACGGCTACGGCAAAAAAAACAGCAAAAGAAGCCAGTCAATCCATGACGGCTACCATGCAACGAGAACTTGACCGTCTCACCGCTCTCCAAAAGGTGAATAAAAACATTCGACAAGAAGAGATCGATCTCACTCGGGAACAGATGCAGAAATTGGCCGAGGCTTTGAGCAAAGCTCGCGTTCGACTCGACGCGATACGATTAATATTTAAAGGACCTCAGGAAAACGAATACACCGATTCGAGAAAGTAACGAGCGTCACTTCAGTCTTCCATCGAGATCGGCGAGATGTTGAATAATATGGTGCATGCCTAGAGGAGGAATCGACTCTCCGACAACCTCGCGAACCAATCGCGGTGAAAAATCCAAGTCGGCTTGTCTCCTGCCGTGTCGCACTCCTTCGAATTGATAGGTGCGATTCCAACTAGAATGATCAAGAGTACTCAAAATCAAAATCTCGCGAAGGGAAAGAACACGATGTTGGTCAGGGTGCCCTTTCAGATCACTGGAAATCACCCCACTATTCATAGTAAGGGTTGACGCGGGCTTGTCCCAGCTCATCCGACGGTAGCTAGTTCGAAAACCACGAACCAGCCGAGCGACTCCATTTTTTGAAATTGTTGGCTTAGGTAGGGGTTTCTTGCAAGTACGGCAAAAGACGACTTCCGAGGCATGCCCATCGGTTTTGCAATGAATACACCGATTGTTGTCAAAGGCGGTCTCGCCTTCCGGGGTATTCCTCATCCAGTAGTATTGTCGTTCGTTCCAACGAGGAACTCGATGGAAAGGGTCTTCCGCATCGGAAAGTTTGCTCAGTGCATCGAGTGACGGTAAAGAACCAACGGCCTCTCTTAAAGTTACAGGAGACGGCAAACCGGAACCACCGTGAGAAGGAGCGGGGTGAAGAGCGGAAAGGTCTTTGGAAAAGAATTCGGCGAGGGGCTGAATCTCTTGGACAACTGAAGGCAGGCGGCACCCGATGGTGATTAGCCGATCGCGATGATGGGGGACTCCGTATCGACGAAAATCGAGAATGGCGGAGCGAATGGTATAGCCAAGGGGGTGCAGGCGGCGACCAATTAACTGAAGAATATTTTCAGGGTCGCCCCTCTCGTTCCGAATAACGGTGTTTTCCATACGCCGAACATTCTCAACTAGAAACCAATCGGGCTTTAGTTGCTCCAAGATATCGATGCCCGGCAACACAAGCCTGTTGCGTTCATCTTCGGGGCTTCGTTTACTGGAACGAATGGCCGACGAGATTCTGCCAGCACCGTTGGAAGACATACCCTGACAGGGAGGAGAAAGCGTGAGCAACCAAGGACGAAGTCCACCCAATCGTTCGCGAACATACCTAACGTAATCGGCCGACAAATCCCAAATATCGCCCTCGAACACTCGGGTATTGGGAAAGTTTCGCCGAATCAGCTCTGCTCGTGATGGAACCAATTCACAAGCGGCAAGCACAGGTACGCCCACTCCCCACTCGATTCCGACGTCACCGATCCCGCCACCGGAGAAAAGAGATGCCGAGGCAAGAGCCACGTCATCCCCAAGCACACGAAAGCCATGACCAGATTCAGGTAGCTTGGATTTTATGGACTGTGTCTTTTTTACCATTACTTGGAACGGAGGAAACAAATACCGACCTACACCATGATCAGTCAAGGTCGCCCGAAAAAACGCTCGATCTCAAGGATTTTCCAATGGACGTGTGCCGCAGTTAGCACATCTTAATGAGCAATAATTCATTAACCCGTCACTATGAAAAAAACCCTATCATGCTTCCTCTTCTGCGCGATCCTCGGATCCGCTGCTTTCGCTCACGATCCCGCCACAGACATGGCCGATGCGGCCAACCGTTTTATCGCCTCGCTCGACGACAAAGCAAAAAAGGCGTCCTTATTCACCTGGGACAGCAAAGAAAGAGAGCGTTGGAACTATCTGCCCGACAAATTCATCAAGCCCGATGGCAAACGCCAAGGTCTTCCCATAAAGTTGATGACGGCCCAGCAACGGATTCTCGCCCACGGTTTACTTTCCGCCACCCTCAGTCACCGCGGGTATCTCGAGGCCACCACCATAATGACACTCGAGCAAATTCTCTTCCAGATGGAGGGACGCGACATTCGGAATCCCGAACTCTACTATGTCTGCATCTTCGGCAACCCTGCGAAGGCTGGCACCTGGGGCTGGCGCTTCGAGGGGCATCATCTTTCCCTAAGTTTCACTCTCGTGAACGGACGTATTTTCTCCGTCACTCCAAGTTTTTTCGGTACAAACCCTGCCGAGGTGAAAGAAGGTGCATTCAAGGGTCTCAAGGTTCTGGCAGACGAAGAGAACTTGGCCCGCAAACTAGCTCGCTCCCTCTCTCCTCCTCAACGCGAAATGGGCATCCTCTCCGAAAAAGCGCCCAGCGACGTCCTGACAAAGTGGGACAGCGTGGTCAACAGAGACACCTTTTTTCCACCGAAAGGATTACCCATCACAAAAATGAACCCTCGCCAGAAAGGTTGGTTAGCCGACATAGTAGAGGTTTACGCCGCCAAGCATCGCTCCGAAGCACTTGCTCAAGTGACAAGTAAAAACCCCCTCATCGATCCTAAGGAAACCTACTTCGCCTGGGCCGGAAGTCGTAGCCCGGGAGAAGGCCACTATTATCGCATCCAGACGCCCAAGTTTCTCTTCGAGTACGACTGCACCCAAAACGGAGCCAATCACGTTCACGCCGTTTGGCGAGACTTCAATGGCGACTTCGGTCGCGACATTCTCGCTGAACATCATGCCGAGTCTCATAAGAAAGCGGATGCAGGGTGGGAAAGCCTTTTTGACGGCAAGACGCTAACGGGTTGGAAGGCTAACGAGAATGACAATTCCTTTAAAGTCAGGGATGGATGCATCGTAGCCAATGCTCCGGAACGCTGCCATCTCTTCTACGAAACCAAGAAACCATTCAAGAATTTCGAGTTCAAGGCCGAAGTGATGACCCTCCCGCACTCCAACTCAGGCATTTACTTCCACACCAAATACCAAGACGAAGGATGGCCAAAGGCCGGGTTCGAGTGCCAAGTCAACAACACCTACCACGACCCCAAGAAAACCGCGAGTCTCTACGGCGTGAAGGACAATCTCACGGCTCCCGCTAAAGATGACGAGTGGTTCGAGATTTACATCAAGGTAAACGGGGGGGAAGTCGAAACTCAAGTCAACGGAAAGACCGTGGTCGAATGGAAACAACCCGACAACGTAAAGCCCGGAGAAAATTTCGAGCGAGTTCTAGGCGAAGGCACGTTCGCGTTACAAGGACACGACCCCGGAAGCACGGTCCTCTTTCGCAACATTCGCGCCAAGCGACTACCCTAAAGATCGGGAATCCAACAATTCGCGGATGGTAGAAGGAGCGACCAAGGTCGATCCTCAATCGGTTGTCGCACAATCATGTAATATCACCCCCATTTGCAATGGTGGGTTTATCAATGTGTTGTCGTATCCGTAAGAAACGAAGATGTTTCTTCGATATACCTTGAAAGGCTGAGAAAATGAGGGGAACCCATGGACCTCCACCGGAGAAGCAAAACCGATAGCGAAAACACCAAGCACGGACCAAAGCGACATTCATCCGGAAGACCGCGAATGGTTTCGCTACGTCACTTCTCTTTCCCCACAAGGCGAAACGGGGCATTCTTTACGCCGCACGAATTGCTCGAAGCGAACCTCGCATTATGATCGTCTGCACCGTTTCAATGGCGGCACAGTCCGGAAACCAAGTGACGGGAAAACAGTTGCCGATGACGAATTAATCAAGAAACAGATGCCCACCGCCTTTGGGCGAGCATTCGAGATGGTCCACCGTCAACAGCATGATTCTCCAAGCGAGGACGAGGACAGACTCCTTTCGGTTGCAGTCGCTTCTCAAACTCTTAAGAACGCTGTCCTATATAAGATTAGCAGGGAAGAGATCCTCTCGAGGAAGTCGAACGCAGTCCGACCGCTATCTAAATGGCTCGTCGTTATCTCAGCATGGTCGCATACGCGCCCCAAAGTCTCTTTCAGGGAAACAAAGGTGCTGAATGGCGTTTGATGAACAATCACTGGGGGGGATTCGTCGTGCTTCGCCCACAAGGCAAAACGCATCGCGTTGAGTTCAGGAATGAACGCGGATGGAAAGCGGACATTGAATTTGGTACGAGCGAGAACAAGGAAACAAAGACAAGTTACGCAAGAGGAGTGTGCATGAACGTCGTCGCGGGAACAGCTTACAAATTGCAACACGGATTAGAATTTGATGAGTCCAAGATAATCTTCAAGTCCGACGAGAAAGTGAAACCTTGGTGGCAATTCCCGGAGGTCACCTAAGAGCACTCTAAATTAAAGATATAGGCGTAAGCCTGTTGCCTTCGGAGAAAAAGGTCGAATAATTGACAGTTTAACTTTGCCACTCATTAGACAATGAAAACCTTTCCTCTTCACACCAACGGATTTAGCCAATTCGCCCTCCTGATTGGCTACTTTCTTGCAAGCACAACTGCCTATCCGGGCACTTGGCCTCAGTGGCGCGGACCCGATGCCTCGGGCCACTTTGAAGGGACGGGTTTCCCGACCGAATGGAATTCCAAAAAGAATGTCGCTTGGAAATTGGAAATTCCCGGACGCGGACACTCTTCCCCAGTGGTAGAAGGCGATCTGGTCTGGCTCACCACCGCCTACGAAACACCCGCATCAAAGGAAGATGCCAAGAAACGACTAAAGGTCAATACGGGTGGACAACCGCTAAACCTTCTCGCAAAAGTAAGTCTTAGGGCAGTACAGATAAACCCCGAAACTGGAAAAATCCTCCGCGACATAGAGGTCTTTAATAAAGAAAAACCTCAATGGGTTCATAAGTTAAACAGTTACGCCTCGGCTACGCCATGCCTTAAAGACGGGAAACTTTACTGCCATTTCGGTGCTTATGGCAGTGCATGCCTTGACGCGAAATCCGGAAAAATCATCTGGAAAAACAACGACAAGCGCCTCTGGGTCATGCACGAAAACGGCCCGGGAAGTTCCCCTGTCCTCTGGGATGACCTAATGATTTTCCACCTCGACGGTAGCGACAAGCAAAGCATAGTCGCACTGAGACAAGACACCGGGGAAATTGCATGGCAAACCAAACGAAGCGGTAAGATGAACAGCAATCCACAGCTTAAGAAAAGTTATGCCACTCCCATTATCGTAGAAAATAAAGGTTCCGAGCTTCTACTTTCTCCCGCCGCAAATTGGCTCTACTGCTACGAACCGGCAACAGGCAAAGAACTGTGGAAACTGCCATACGGGCTGCTCGGATTCTCCAATGTTTCGAGACCCGTAGCGGGCAACGGTATGGTATTTCTTTCCACTTGCTTCATGAAAGGAGAAATACTCGGAATTCGTCTAAAGGGGGACAAACTGCCGGAAATTGCATGGCGATCAAGATCCGCACCGAAGATGCCCTCCCCCATTCTCGTTAAAGATGAGTTATACCTAATCAACGACGCCGGCATAGCCTCCTGTCTTGACGCCAAAACCGGCGAACTGCATTGGCGTGAACGTCTTAACGCTGAGTTCAGCGCATCTCCCTCTTATGCCGGAGGAATGATCTATTTTTGCGACCGAAATGGTGTCACGCATGTCGTGAAACCGGGAAAAACCCTTGAAGTGATCGCCAAAAACGAACTCGACGGAACGGCCCACATGGCCAGTTTCTCACCTTACGAAAAAGCATTCCTCATCCGCACCGAAAGAGCCCTTTATCGGGTGGAAACACGGTAAGCTGGTATGCGATAATCTGCAGTATTACCTAATCATCTTTCTGGCTCGACCGGAAAGCTGATGGGGTCAGATTCATAATGCCTCGGAAACTGCGATATAAGTGCGCGTGATCATCATAGCCGCAATCTTGAGCAATTGCGGCTATTGTTCTTCTGGTTTCAACGAGTAGGCGAGCGTCGACATTCACTCGCAGTCTTAGAAGATACTGATGGGGGGAGGGACGAACCGGATGCCCTTCGAACATGTCGCTCGAATTGGCTAACGGACATACTGAACATTTTCGCAAGTTTCTTGGTCGTCATGGCATCTCCACAGTTGTTCTGCATGTAATCAATCATCCGGGTAAATTGATCAACGGTACCGGAACAACCGCCGAGTCGCTCGACTTGCCGCCCGATTCCCGCCAACCCAATGACATGACCTCGACGGTCACGGATAGGAATCTGGTCACTGATTACTAATTGTTCGGAGCCTGCTTGATTGGCTGCCGCTTCAATTCGATTCAGGATAGGTTCTTCGCTTTTTATGACCGCTAGATCATCAGCCCGAGAATCATCGGATTTTCCCTTCTGGAAGAAGTCGTGGTTAGGCTTCCCGATGGCGTCCTCTTCTCTTGTAATCCCTCATACTGCTCATCCTCTTCGATTTATGACATGAATCGACTTTTCTTGCCCTTGAGGTAGATTGAGACTTCGGGCAACAAGTCGAAGATTTTGAAAACTTGATTGTCCAGAGATATCCGACTAATGAAATATCTCTGCAACTTTGTATTTGTCATGCAGCAAATACACAAGCAATAGCCGGGTTCATGCAAGACTCGCATGGCATGAAAATGATAGACTGATTATTGACGTCCAGTTACCAAAGCTAATTACCAAAGTATTTTTCATTGTATGAATTCACAATTCAGACACCAACTATTTGCCGTCTTGGGCTTCGTCCTTGCCACATCGTCAGCGAATGGCATGGCAAGTGATATTTCCTTTAACCGAGACATCAGACCTATTCTTTCAGCGAATTGTTTTTCTTGTCATGGCCCTGACAAGAAGGCTCGAAAGGCAAAGTTGCGACTGGATACGAGGGAGGGAGCCCTTTGGGACCTCGGGGGTTATCGAGCTCTGGAACCAGGCATGCCGGACGAAAGCGAACTGATCCTTCGAATCGAAAGCGACGATCCGGAGGAGGTCATGCCCCCTTCGGACAGCGGACACCAACTTACCGAAAAGGATCGCCAAGTACTCGGGCAATGGGTGAAGGCCGGTGGCAAGTACGAAACGCACTGGTCATTCAAACAACCCGTAAAGAATCCTTTGCCCAAAACAAGGAAGAAGGATTGGCCCTTGCAACCATTGGATCACTTCATACTCAGCAAACTCGAATCCAATGGGATGACGCCATCTCCAGACCTAGATCGCAATCGTTGGATCCGGCGCGTGTCCCTGGACTTAACAGGTCTTCCTCCAACGCTTGAGGAAGCGGACGCATTTGCAGCAGACAAAGGCGGCAACGCCCATGAAAAGGTGGTCGGTCGATTACTGGATTCAATAGCCTATGGCGAGCACTGGGCCCGCATGTGGCTCGATCTCGCTCGTTTTGCCGACACCAAAGGGTATGAAAAAGACCGCCACCGTGACGTTTGGCGTTACCGCGATTGGGTAATCGATGCCTTCAATCGAGACATGCCCTTCGATCAGTTCACGATCGAACAACTGGCCGGCGACTTGTTGCCTAAGCCAACTACCGAGCAAATGCTGGCGACGGCCTTTCATCGAAATACCATGGAAAACGACGAAGGCGGTACGGATAACGAGGAATTTCGCGTCGCAGCCGTGAAGGACCGGGTCGATACCACCGTTCAAGTTTGGATGGGGTTGACGATGGGTTGCGCCAAGTGTCATTCGCACAAGTACGACCCAATAAGCATCGAGGACTACTACGGTGTCTATGCCGTTTTCAATCAAACCGAGGATGCTGATCGCGTGGTTCCGATCATGCCCACGCCAACACCCGAGCAAAGCGGAAAACTAAAGGAGATGGAAAGCGAAGTCTCCACACTTAAGAAACGGCTCCAGGCAAAGCCCGAAGGTTTTGTCGCAGCTCTAGCCGAATGGAAAGACCAATTCGAGAAGGAGCCACTCTGGCAACCACTGAGGCTCTTGGAGATGAAATCGAAAAAGAAGGTAACCTTAAGCCAGTCAAAAGACGGAACCTTGAGCGTAAATGCGGAAAACCCGGACAAGGACACGTGGCTCCTGATCCTCGAGATCCCCAAAGGCAAACCCCTGAACTCAATCCGCATCGATGCTTTCCCCAAGAAGGCGGGAGGAAAATGGCCGGACAAAAACGTGGCCTTGCGCGAGTTGACCGCAGAATGGATGAAGGATGGCGAATTGCCCATTGAACTATCCCTGAAGAATCCTCGAGCAGACTTTTCTCAGCGAGGTTGGGAAGTAGCGAAGGCGATCGACGGAAAACCCAAAGCGGGCTGGGCCTTTTCCCCAAAGGCTTCCGACGCTCACGCCGCCGTATTCGATTTCGTCAAACCGGTTTCGGGTGGTCGGTTGAGGCTGACGCTCGAGCAGGAATATGGGCAAGGTTTGCTGTTTGAAACCTTTAGCCTCTCGGCGAGCTCTCATCCGACCAAGTGGTTGACCCCCGAACTCGATCCCATGCGGGGTATGGATCGACTTTTTGAAAAGATCGAATTTCCGGCAGCCCGAGAACTGCAGGCAAAACTGAACTCGGCGAACCAGAGGTTAAGCAGGTTGAGAAACGGCATTTCCAAAACCCCGATCATGCGTGAGCTTCCACCCGACCGGCATCGCAAAAACCGCATTCACAAGCGGGGCAATTTTCTTGACCAAGGAGACGAGGTTGAACCGGGTGTTCCCGAGCTATTTGGCAAACTGCCAATCGGAGCCAAGGGGGATCGTCTGGGCGTTGCCCGTTGGCTTATGCAACCGGAAAATTCGCTGACCGCTCGCGTCATGGTGAATCGGGTTTGGGCTCGTTTGTTTGGGAAAGGGTTCGTGGAAACGGAAGAAGACTTCGGTTCCCAAGGTCTCATGCCTTCGCACCCTGAGCTTCTCGATTGGCTGGCGATCGACTATCGTGAGAACGGATGGTCACTGAAGAAACTGCTCAAGGCGATCGCGCTTTCCAGAACCTATCGCCAAAGCTCATCCATAACCCCAAAGTCGCTTGCCGCAGACCCTCGCAACCACTTAATCGGGCGTGGTCCGAGGTTTCGATTGTCCGCAGAAGTCGTGCGCGACCAATCACTGACTGCCTCCGGGTTGCTTACCCGAAAGATCGGCGGTCCTTCGGTCATGCCGCCTCAACCGCCGGGCGTCTGGAAGTCTACCTACAGCGGGGAAAAATGGAAGACCGCCACGGGCCCGGACCGATATCGTCGCGCACTGTACACTTACCTCAAGCGTACCAGCCCTCATCCCGCAATGATCACTTTTGACGCCGGTTCCGGTGAGGTTTGTCAAATCAGAAGAATTCGCACCAACACCCCCCTGCAAGCCCTCATAACCCTTAACGACGAGGCGTACATGGAGGCCAGCGGCGCCTTGGCCAACCTTATGCAAAAATCTTCGGACAATCTCGCGCAAAAAATCACCTTTGGCTTTCGGAGGGTACTGACTCGACCTCCGAAGCCCGAGGAACTCAAGAGACTGATCGTGCTCTACCATCAACTCAAACCGGAGTTTTCCAACCAAGCGGACTTCCTGAGCTCAGCCAGACTTGACGAGGGAGATCCTTCCCTGGTCGCTCTGGCCAGTGTGCTGCTCAACTTGGACGAAACCCTCATGAAACCTTAAACTATGAACCTTCCAGTCAACCTGCAAAATACCCAAGCCATCACCCGGCGTCACTTCTTTGGTCAAGCCGGACTGGGCTTTGGCTCAATCGCCCTACAGCAACTTTTGGCAAGCAACGGCTACGCGGCACAAGGGAAAGGATATCGGATACCGGCCAAAGCGAAGTCGATTATATACCTCCATATGGCGGGTTCGCCCTCCCAAATCGACCTATTTGAGAATAAGCCCGCCCTAACCAAGTTTCACGGCAAGGATTGCCCCGAAGAATACCTTAAAGGAAAGCGTTTTGCTTTCATTAAAGGCACACCCAAGATGCTTGGGCCGGTTTTCGACTACAAGCAACATGGACAAAGCGATCAGTGGGTAAGCGAACTCCTACCGGGACTAAGCTCGGTTATCGACGAAGTATGCATGATTCGCTCCGTGCATACCGAACAGTTCAACCATTCTCCCGCCCAGCTTCTCCTTCATACGGGAAACTCCCTCTTGGGCTATCCTTCCATGGGTTCGTGGGTAACTTACGGCTTAGGAAGCGAAAACGAGAACCTGCCCGGTTTCGTCGTCCTTGCATCCGGAGGAAAAACGCCAAGCGCAGGGAAGTCCCTCTGGGGTTCGGGGTTCCTGCCTACTCTCTACCAAGGGGTTCAGTGCCGTACTGATGGCGGTGACCCGATCCTGTATCTCTCCGACCCCAAAGGGCTTGGACGCAAGGCCCGCCGAAAGACGCTCGATGCGATCAAGGATCTTAACGAATACCAGCACAAGCATATTGGCGATCCCGAGACACTGACGCGGATTTCACAATACGAATTGGCCTTTCGTATGCAGATGTCCGTCCCCGAAGTGATGGACCTGAGCAAGGAACCCGACCATATTCTTAAACTTTACGGCGCAAAGCCAGGCCACGTATCCGAAGCCGAATCGGCAGCCGACCCCCGTAGGCTCTACAAGGGCAACGACCCGACCTTCGCAAACAATTGCCTCTTGGCCCGACGTCTGGTCGAGAATGGCGTACGCTTCGTCCAGCTCTATGACTGGGGCTGGGATCACCACGGTTCCTCACCAGGCGAGTCGATCGACGAAACCCTGCCCATCAAATGCCAGCAGATCGATCGAGCCATCGCCGGGCTTATTACCGACCTCAAGCAACGCGGTCTCTTCGAGCAGACCTTGATCGTCTGGGGTGGAGAATTCGGCCGCACGCCGATGATGCAAAACAACGTCAATTCGACCTTAAAAAAGGGCTTCTACGGTCGGGACCATCACCCACATGCCTTCACCATGTGGATGGCTGGGGCCGGAACCAAGCCGGGTGCCTATGGCCAAACCGACGATATTGGCTACTATATTGCCGAGAACCCGGTCGGCATTCGCGACATGCAAGCTACCATACTCCACCAAATCGGGCTCAATCCCCATCGCTTCAGCTTTCCCTATCAAGGACTCGACAACCGACTCATCGGACCAAGCGAGGAAGGCAAGGTCATCAAGGGCATTCTTTCCTAAAGCATCGGATTCGGACTCGATCTCTAGACAAACTAGAACCTGATGAAAAGGCTCCGGTTTTATGTCCTTAGCTACTTCAGCTCCTTGTATATTATCAAAAGCTAATGCCTGCTCCTCTAGGAAAAATATTAAGTTATAGGTAAGAACATTTTTGACAAGGTGGGAGGATTCGGAATAATAAATATTAGATTATGTTAACGATTTATGGCAAATCGGGAGGAAAATTTTGCGACGGATTATCGCGTCGTTCCTTCTTGAATATTGGTGCTCTGGGTTTAGCGGGAGCGAACTTACCTAATTTGCTGAGAGCCGAGCGGAAAGCCGGCATGGGAAGATCACACAAAGCGATCATCAACGTTCTTTTGCCTGGTGGACCACCCCATCAAGACATGGTGGATCTGAAGCCCGACGCACCATCAGACATCCGTGGGGAATTCAAGCCTATCGGCACCAATGTGCCTGGCATCCAAATTTCCGAATACATGCCGAGAATGGCAAAGATGATGGACAAGTTCGCTATCATCCGTTCCCTCGCTGACTCTCAAGGCGGACATGACCTCTACCAATGCCTAACGGCACTTCCGCGAAACACTCGCGGGATGACTGGCGGCATCGCCTCCATTGGCGCTTGGGTCTCTCGTTTATATGGCAGTGCTAAGGACGGCATCCCTGCCCACCTTTCCCTCATGCATCCGACTGGCCACGCAGAATGGGGCGATCCGGGAGAAGGTGGTTTTCTAGGACAACAGCATGGACCCTTTCGTTTAGCCAAAGGCAATGGAGACAACACGGGATTAGATACCGTAGAGAATATGACTCTGAGCGACCTGTCTCTCGAACGCCTTCAAGACAGGCGTGCTCTGCGTAGTTCTTTCGATGCATTCAGCAGAGACTTGAACAATGCTGGCGACTTTGGCTCACTCGACGAATTCGAGCAGCAGGCTCTCGGCATTCTGTCCTCTTCCAAAATGGCCGAGGCTCTTGACCTCACTAAAGAAGACCCGAAAGTACTGGAACGCTACGGCAAGCCCGACCTCGAATGGCGTGCCGACGGAGCCCCAAAGATGACCACCAACTTTCTTCTCGCAAGACGACTGGTGGAAGCCGGGGCCCGCTACGTTTCGTTGAACTTTAGTAGATGGGATTGGCATAGCGATAATTTTGGCCGTGGACGGGTAGACATCCCGATGCTAGACCAAGCCCTCTGCGCCCTCGTAGAAGACATTCACGACCGCGGTATGGACAAGGACGTAAGCGTGGTGTGCTGGGGCGAATTCGGTCGCACGCCGAAAATCAATCCCAAAGGCGGGCGAGATCACTGGCCCAAGGCCAACTTCTGCCTCTTGGCGGGAGGTGGCATGCGCACGGGGCAAGTCATCGGTTCCACCGATAGCCAAGGGGCTGAACCGAACGATCGCCCCGTTAAATTCAAAGAAGTCTTTGCCACACTCTTCAACAACATGGGCATTCCTTCAAACAAGGACCGCATCTTTGACCTAGGCGGTCGCCCACAGAATCCGGTGGAACCAGAGGTCAAACCCCTTCGCGAATTAATTTAGTTCCGGAAACAGCCTACTCGAGCAGGTTGTCTCCCCGAA
Source organism: Verrucomicrobiota bacterium (assembly GCA_014382645.1). Lineage (GTDB taxonomy): Bacteria > Verrucomicrobiota > Verrucomicrobiia > Opitutales > Seribacteraceae. The sequence continues at coordinate 20,805 of JACNJI010000285.1, forward strand.
GCAAACGATGGATGGCATCCACGGGGACGCAGGACTTCACGACCATCTGCAAGTTCTCGTTATGACCTTTAACCTTCGAATAATAAATCGAGTTAGTCGCGGAAACCATCCCCACGACAGCTCCGGTCGAATCTAGTACGGGAGCTCCGCTGGAGCCTTTGGCATAGTCTGCCGTGATAGCCATTCTGTTCGCCTGCCCGGTCTTCGAGCGGGCCACGAAATATCGTGAGACGTCACCCTTGGTCATGGTGAAGTAGCGTCCGTCCGGATGACTAATCACGCTTACGGCAGTGCCCACAGGTGCTCGAACGGCAAGCGGCAATGGCGTGAGTTTGGCGTCCCGCAGGCGAAGAAGGGCTACGTCGGCCGACTTGTTCGCGGCCAATACTTCGCTCACGACAAAAGTTTTCCCATTGGAGTCCATAGCACCTAACGCTACCCCTTCCTTACTATCTACAACATGGTAGTTGGTAGCGATAACGCCGTCCTCGCTCAGTGCGAAACCGGAAGCAGACGAAACATGCCACTTTGTGCATTTACCGCACTGGTAAAGCCTCCCGACGGCAAGTACGGAAGCCTTGCAACGAGAATAAAACTCATCGGGATGTATGCTTTCAAGCTTGGTTTCAGGAAGCTTAACGGTAGTTGTCCGCCTATTCAGTTGTCCGCTTAAGGTATTGAGGGAAGTCCCTTTTCCGGTCTCGTGCAGCCCCTCCAGCCCTTTTTGGAAACGCAACTCAAGAGCCAAGTCGTCAATGAACGCGGTCTTCGACTGCTGAGCAACCGTAGACCCGGCAAGACAAGCGAACAGGATCAACGAATAGAGTGACTTTGGTAAATTCATTCCTCGATGGAATGCTAAACTTCTTGAACCGCAAGAGAAATGCAGCAGCAGCAATTATTAAACGCCTCATGCCCGAGACTCGAGCTTGACTAAGCAATTAAGGCACACCTTGATGGCGAGGGATGAAAACCCTCTGCAAGAGCCCCCGGCACCTTAGCGATAAACAACTGTGCCGGACTCTCCTTAAGGCGGTCGCCGTCTTGTTGGCTTTTGCCGCAAGCATCGTTTCCGCAATTGAAAAGCGGTACGCTTTCCTGGTGTGTGGTGACCCGCAATACCATGCCGAAAAAACGGCTAACCCAAAGTCGCTCGATCCGTATTCAGAGGAAGGTATGGACCGCTTCATTCGTTTGGCAGGAACCTTCGGAGGGAGAGAGATTCCGAAATCCTTGGGCGACGGCAAAGTATCCCAGGAGTTCCTCGGAATGATCGTAACGGGAGACCTAATCGATAGCGCAGACAAAAATGGCGGCAACTATCCGGCCATGCAAAAATTCGAGTGGCGACGCTTCAAAATGGACTTCGGACTAACGGGCAAAGACGGCAGACTCCCCTACCCCGTGTACGAACTACACGGCAACCATGATGGCCCTCAAGGCGACACCTTCATCATCGAAGACATTATTGCGCGCAACAAGAACCGGCCTAATGTAGGAATGGTATCGGCAAACGGGCTACATTACTCTTGGGATTGGGGCCCCCTGCATCTTGTAAATCTGGGCATGTTCGCAGGATCGGGAGAAAAACGGCGCGAAGGCCATCATTACGCGCCGAGGTCCAGCCTCGAGTTTCTCGAAAAAGACCTATCCGCCAGAGTCGGTTCATCGGGGAGACCCGTCATCCTTTCTTTTCACCTGCATCCCTTTGGTCCTAATTACGACTGGCCTAAAGAGGATTTGGGCTCCTTCTGGAAGCTAATCGAACGCTACAACGTCGTAGCCCTTTTTCACGGTCACACCCACGGTTCTCCCCCCAGTCGCACCCGATGGAATGGGCAAAAATTTGGTCGTAGTCTAGATAAAGGGGTTTGGGTCTTTAATCCCGATGATGCCGGGGCTGCAAAGACACACCCAAAAGACTCCACAAAAGGAGTAGGATTAAATCACGGATTTCTTTACGTCGAATTGATTGATCGCGAGGGCGATGATGCCGATGCATTCGTGGTGCGATCCTATGCCTCCAAGGATAATTGGGAAACTCACAAATGGGACGCTCGCTGGTCTTACAAGGTAAGCATTCCAAAATAGTTTTGCCCGAAAGGGAACCCATGGTAAGCAATTTGATCGTGTACAGCAAAAGAAGTAAGTCGGCGAGCCTCACGATCTCGATTTACCACGAAGTTCGATTACCAATTTACCGTGACTGACAACCTTCTTCTTGCATTCGCGATGGTTTTGGTTCGCGATGAAAGAATAACCGACCCTATTACAAACTTCATCTCTATTAAAATGAAACTTCAAGTAGCATCACTAGCCATTGCAACCTTACTTTGCTCCCTATCCGTTAACGCTAAAGCCGAAAAGTCTTCTGGCTCCGCAAAAAAGGAAGATTGGAAAACCCTTTTTGACGGAAAGAGCCTAGATCACTTCAGAGGTTACAAGAAGGACAAGCCGGATCCGGGTTGGAAGGTTGATGACGGCATAATAAAATTTGCCGGCAAAGGCGGAGACTTAATGACCAAGGACAAGTACCAGTTTTTCGAGATGGCTCTGGAATGGAACCTCCCCAAGGGTGGAAACAGCGGGATTATCTACAGAGTCGCAGAAACTGGGGGACCCGCTTATCATACGGGACCCGAAATCCAGATTCTTTCGAGTATGAAAGTTGGCGGAAAAACGGACGCGGGTTCCTGCTACGCTTTGTACGCGCCGAAAGTATCCAATCTCAAACCCAATGGCCAATGGAACTCGGTGCGACTCGTCATCAAGCCCGGCAATCACGTGGAACACCACATGAATGGAGAGAAAGTTTGCTCCTACCAAATAGGGAGTGACGACTGGAATGCACGCGTGGCAAAAAGCAAATTCGCCAAGTGGAAGGAATTCGCAACCGTGGACAAGGGTCACGTATGCCTGCAATCTCACGGAGCCGCCATTTGGTTCCGTAACCTGAAGGTACGTGAACTGAAGTAAACCCGCTCCAAACATTCGAAATCGAAAACGAGACAAAAAGTCATGAAAACCATAGCCTTACTTTCTCTGCTGTCGCTCACTGCGGCTACCGTCGTCGCCGACAATTGGCATCAGTTCAGAGGTCCATCCGGAATGGGCTTGACCGAGGGAGTAGTGCCCACTCGCTGGAGCAAGAATTCCATTTCATGGAAGGTGACGCTCCCGGGAGAAGGTCAATCCTCCGTCGTTAACTGGGGAGCGAAGCTATTCGTTACCACCGCCTCAAAGGAGGGCGGCATGCGAACCTTACTTTGCCTCGACAAAGACTCGGGAAAGACCATCTGGCGACGAGAGGTCGAAAGCGACCGCAAGGAATCCCAGCACAAGATGAACAGTTGGGCTACCCCAAGCGCAGCAACGGACGGCACTCGAGTCGTCGCCTTCTTCGGTCCGGCAGGCATTCACTGCTACGACATGGAGGGCGAAAAGCTTTGGTCGAAGGACTTGGGACAATTCCCCGGGGACTGGGGCGTCGCCGCATCACCGGTAATCCTTGGCGATCAAGTCATACAAAATTGCGATGCCATTGGCCCCTCACGCCTAGTCTCCCTAGACAAGGCAACGGGGAACATAATCTGGGAAACAAAACGTGAAGACAAACCACGCGGAGGTTGGAGTACACCCGTATTCATTGAAACAAAGGGCCCACCTCAGCTCGTCCTGAACGGTGAATTCGGGGCAAAGGGTTACGACCCCGCCAAGGGCAAGGAAATCTGGTTTTGCAAATCCTTTAATGGCCGAGGTGCTCCCGTCCCCTTTCATGCCAAGGGCCTGATCTACGTCGTAAACGGAAAGCCTGGCGATCTCTATGTAGTGGACCCGAATGGTTCCGGCGACATCACAAAAACCAACATGGCATGGCATGCAAAGCGGAGCGGAGGACGAGACCTGCCATCCCCTGCCGTCATAGGCGACTTCGTACTCGTCACGGCCATGGGAGGAGTCACTACTTGCTATGACGCGAAAACGGGCAAGACCCATTGGGTCGATCGACTGGAAGGTGCCTTTTCGGGGTCTCCTCTCATCTCCAACGGGCTTTACTATATTCAAAACGAAGCCGGCGTAGCCTATGTAGTTAGGCCAAACCAGAAGGCACTTGAAATCGTATCACGAAACGATGTGGGGGCTTCAAAAGACGAAATTTTTCGAGCCACACTGTCACCTATCGATGGAAAAGTTTACACTCGCTCACAAGCTACTTTATATTGCCTCAAAGGGGAAAACTAGAGGAATCCCCGCTTGAGAAAAGGGCGAGGTTTCTTCCTTTTCGCCTCGCACCGCAATGCCTCGGCGCGTAATTTTCAATAGAGGAAACCGTGAAGAGATAAATACGATGCTGACTGTCAATACTTCTCAGTTTGGAAATCGTGACTGCGAAGGCACTTCAAGACGCGACTTCCTTCGCGTAGGAAGTCTTGGGCTCGGTGCAATGTCACTGCCGGACTTGCTCGCAAGCAAGGCATACGCCACTCGAGCTAAAGCGGACCACGTACGAGACAAGGCGGTGGTTATGCTATATTTGTCCGGTGGGGCCAGTCACATCGAGACCTTCAACCCGAACATGGAAGCACCTTCGCCCTACAACAGCATGACGGGGGAAGTAAAGACCTCCCTATCAGGCGTCACCTTCGGGGGCACTTTCCCATCTCTCGCCAAGTGGGCCCACAAAATGGCCATCGTACGATCCTTCACTCATCCGATCGGCGGACACGAACAAGCTCATGTCCATGTTTTATCGGGTGGAACCGACCCCAAGGGTCAAGCGATGGAGGGACGCAGCATCGGTTCGCTTTACGCCCGCATTCGCGGAGCCAACCACCCAAAGACCGGATTCCCCTCCTATGCTCTTCTCACACATCCGGAGAAGGACGGCCAATATCGGAAGGAACTGGGGCGTGTCGTGAAAGGATCATGGCCGGGGGACCTCGGCTCTTCTTACGCTCCCTTCATCCGTCAAGACGAGGTGTCCGGCAACGGCAAGAATACGAACAAATCCTCCTCGCCGGGCAAAGGCTCCGTGGCAGCCGACATGCAACTAAACCTATCGCGCGAAAGACTGGAAAACAGGAAAGCTCTCCTGTCATCGATCGATAGTTTACGCCGCGAAGCAGATGCATCCGGAGCATTGGCGGCCACCGACGAATACGAGCAACGGGCCCTCGAGCTAATCCTTGGTTCCGCATCCGAAACCTTCGATCTCACCAAAGAAAACCCCAAGGTTCTGGAGGCCTACGACACCTCCGACATGAAGATCGGGCACAAGATATTTCGCAAATCCACCCTCGGTCACCAAATGTTGTTGGCTCGACGCATGGTGGAGTCAGGGGCCGGTTTCGTGACCGTTCACAGCGCTGGCTGGGACATGCATGCCGACGGCAACAATCCCGGTATGGTAAAAGGCATGAACATGTTGGGCTGGACCGTTGACAAGGCGATTTCCGCTTTTCTCCAAGACCTCGAAGACCGCGGCTTGTCCGACAAGGTTCTTCTTGTCCTGACGGGCGACTTTGGACGCACTCCCACCATCAACAAGAAAGGTGGACGCGACCACTGGGCGAAGTTGGGCACCCTTGCATTTGCGGGAGGCGGTCTGCCCATGGGGCAAGTCATCGGCAAGGCCGACCGGCGGAACGGCGAACCCGACGACAATCCCATTAGTCCCAACATGATGATGGGCACCATCCTCCACACCCTCTTCGATTTCGGTAAACTGCGCATCGCTCAGGGCATCCCAACTGAAATCGTAAAGCGAGTGGAGGACGCTCACCCGATTCCGGAATTGGCCGTCTAAGCTTCACGGAAGCAAGTACGCAACCGTGAAAACCCTTACCCCAGTTGTCCTTATCCATACTCCGATCTTCTCGGTCTCAACCACAAACACCTCACCTATCGTCACCAAGGGCGCGACTATCGTATCACCGAAGTGCATGGACGCATCGTCCGTAAAATCTTGGCATGACTTCGGGCAAACTATCCTTTTAGCCTCACCCCCAACCGACTCCGTCCGCATCCATTATGAAACGAACGCTCCTCCATGCCCTCTTCCTGTTGGCTCTTTCTGCCGCATACACTTTCGCCAAGCCGCCGCAAGTCCTTAGCAAAACGACCCAAGGGAACCCGAACCTCAAAGCCATCGACGTGATCAGTTTCGCTCCCCAAGGGGTGCTCCTGATCGGCGATGGACAAGGTGCCCAAATCGTGGCCGTTCGGACGGGCGACCTTGCGCCCGCCAAATCATTAACGAAGGCCATCCCGTCCATAGACGCGAAACTTGCAGGCGTAATCGGAGCCAAAGCCGACGGCATAGAGATCCTCGACCTCGCGGTGAACCCCGCATCGGGCAAAGCCTACTTCGCCATCCGCAAGCAAGACGACAAGAGCCACCTAATCCTGACCGTCGACGGCAAAGGAAAGATCTCAGAGTTCTCCTTGGACAAAGTGGAATTCGCCCGCATCAGCTTGGCTGGTGGAAAGAACAGCATCAGCCGAGTAACCGACGTGGCTTGGGCCGACACTCAACTGATCGCGGCCGGTCGCAGCGCCGACCAGTTCGCCTCCAAGATATTCGCCATCGAAACCCCTTTGGCCCATGACGCCAAAGGAAATGTCTACAGTGCCGAAACTTATCACGTCCAACATCGACGATGGGAAACGAAAGCTCCCATGAGCGTGCTCGTCCCCTACCGTGAAAACGACCGCCAATACGTGATCGGGGCATTCAGTTGCACCCCCGTGGTCAAATATCCCCTAGACGCTCTGAAAGCCGACGCCATGGTAAAAGGCTCCAGTGTGTTGGAACTAGGATCCGGTAATCGACCGCTGGACATGTTCATCTACGAGAAAAACGGAAAGCCTTATGTTCTGACCAATACTTTTCGCTTTCACCACAAGCGAAAGGCCTTTGGACCCAGCCCCTATTGGACGGTCAAGTTCGAGCAAGGCATCCTGGCCGAGAAAGAAAAGGTCAACGAGAAGGCGCTTCTCCGCCTCAAGGGCGACGATCCCGCGACCGACCGTGTACAAATGGTCGAAGCCTTCCATGGTGTACGGCAAATGGACAAACTGGGCGTCGACCATGCCCTCGTCCTCAAGGAGGAAAAGAACGGCCTGACGCTGACGGCTCTCGCCCTGCCCTGACCCTTAAAAGGTCAATTTCGTGCTGCGCCTCGCCTTGTTGCTGACCGCCGCCTCGTTGGCGGCGAAACAGCCTCCGCCAAGCCTCGAAATCCGTCCGCTGGCAGATGATCCTACCCAGGTCGAAGTGGTGGCGCAGGGCAAGAAAGGTCGGCTCAGCTTGGTCTTGCTCGACGAGGAAGGACGTGAGGGTCCCTCCATTCTCGGGAACGTTCGGCAACGGGGTGAACGCATGGCGTTCATCCCGAAGTACGGCTTGGGTCGAGGTCTCCGTTATCGAGCCACGCTGATAGGCCCGAACGGCTCACGGGACACCGCCACCTACAGCGTGCCCAATCTTCTCGGAAGTGAACCTGCAGTCGTGAAGCAAGTCTATCCCAGCGCCTCCACTCTTCCTGCCAACAACCTAAAATTCTATCTTCATTTCTCCAAGCCCATGCGGGAAGGAAAAGCCATCTTCGATCAAATACAAATCCTCGACATGGACAACGGTAACGAGCCGATTCCTCACCCGTGGCGCCGCGTCGAGCTATGGTCCCACGACGCCACCCGCCTTACCCTTTGGATCCACCCGGGTCGCATCAAGCAGGAGGTGAATCTCCGCGAGGACGAAGGGCCCGTGTTGCACCCAAATCATCGTTATGTCCTGCTGGTCTCGCGGAAAGTACGAAACGCCGAAGGTCAACCGTTGGATCACTCGTACCGAAAGGAGTTCGTCACCAGCAACCCGGACCGCGAACGTCCCCTGCCATCAAAATGGCGAATCAGCAATCCCGGAGCCGGCACGCTTGAACCACTACGCATTCGCTTCCCCGAATCCTTGGATCACTCCCTGCTCCACCGGATGCTGACGATCCTCGACGACCAAGCCAAACCAGTTGCAGGTGAGCTTCTAATAGGCCCCAGCGAAACAAGTTGGTCTTTCACGCCCAAGGAACCATGGCGCCCATCCCGTCATGTCTTGCGGGTTGATCACGAACTGGAGGATCTTGCAGGCAACACTCCCGCCCGTCTC